>CAYLUE010000057.1:0-8773 GCA_964386795.1 uncultured bacterium | reverse complement strand
TGGGTAGCTAAGTTCGGAAAGGATAAGCGCTGAAAGCATATAAGTGCGAAACCTGACCTAAGATTAGTTCTCCCTATCATATGATAATAAGACTCGTTGTAGACTACGACGTTGATAGGCCACAAGTGTAAGTGTAGTAATATATTTAGCTGAGTGGTACTAATTAGTCGAATGGCTTTATCAATCTTATTTGATCACTTGAAGATCCGCATCAATTCCCTAAATTTTTCTTCGGCAACTATAGCACAGGTGTTACACCCGAACCCATCTCGAACTCGGAAGTTAAGCCCTGTAGCGCCAATGGTACTACGCGGGTGACTAGCGTGGGAGAGTAGGTCGTTGCCGGGAACTTTTAAAACCCTCAATTATTGAGGGTTTTTTTTTATTAATTAGGTCATATCAATGAAAAATATAAAACCTTGAAGACGCTAGTGCTGTTCGGTAAATTTGATTATAATAAATAGCATCTTTCAAAATGAAGAATATCAAACTTTTATTTATATATATAATTTGTCTATTAAGCATATCATATTCTCAGAATGTGAAACTTGATGGGCAATTTTATCCATATTCAACTTATTATATAAGTAGCTTTAATCTTTCTACCGGTGAATCTACCGTTCCACTTTTTAGATATAGAGTAGCTACCAATAATTATCCAGTAATGGTTAAAGCTTATTTTAAAGCATCATTTTTATCTCCTCAACTTGGAATTAATTCAAGAACGACTTTAACGGAACTGGAGTCCAATGTATTTCAGATGAATGCTGATATTGTTCTTGACAGTAGAAATTTTTCTGAGAATACTACTACGCTATTGGATGAGGCAAATCCACCCAATGTTGTTCCAGTAGTTTTTAGATCTCTAGAAACAATCAATCCATCAAAGTATGATAATATCATAAGTAGTATTATGACCACCGGTAAATTACCTGATGGTGAATACCGATTTGAATTAAAAATTCATTCAGGTGAATCTCAATATGACTTATCACCATCAGATGAAAAAATAGAAACTATTATCGTTGAAACTCCCTCAGGGGTTAATCTTGAATCACCTGGAGGGTCACTTGCAGATACATCATTTAATATAGTATATACAACTTTACCTTCATTTAATTGGAATAAAGGTTATTGCAATAACTGCGAAACTTATATTCGAGTGGCCCAGTTTAAACCTGAATACCATTCATCTCTTGAAGAAGCTCTCAGGGATGAGCGCACTCTTCCCTTTGATCAATCAAAGGAATGGTTGCGGTTAGATAATGTAAGCACATACCAATATCCAGCAGGTGGCGTGCGTGCGCTTCAAAATGGGAACATCTATGTATGGCAAATCAAGACAAAAGTTCCTACTACAGATGGTATGGAGGATGAATTTTCAGAAATTTATGCTTTTAAGATTGCAGACCCTTCTTTGTCTGCAAAATTGAATGTGAATAATCCTATCATTCAACAGCTCAAAGAAGCTATTGGTCCGGAAAAATATAATTCATTTTTTGAGTCTGATGGCTTGCTTAAAGATTTTTTCCCAACCGGCGAATATCTAATCAATAATTCGAATGTTGATGAATCAACGGTACGCAATGTTTTGATTCGAATAAAGAATAAGAATGTAAAAGTTAATTCTGTCAAGGTTGAAAATAATTAAATGAGATTAATAAAAAATTCATTTCTTCTTTTAGCTATATTTTACAGTTTTAGCTATGCTGGAGAAAAAATAGCAATTGTAACTAAAATAATTGGTAAAGCTGAATATGAGAGAGGTAAAAATTCTTCAAAAGCATTAGCTAAGGGATTTATAATTGAGAATGGAGATAGAATTTCAACACCTAAAGGCGGGTTTGTGGCGTTAATATTTATCGATGATAAATCTGCGTTAAAAATTAGAGAAAAAACCAAGATTACAATTAATGGAAAAAAGAGTTCCAGAAAAATTAGTAAGAAAATAGATCTATCTAGCGGAACTGTTCGTGCGCAAGTAGAAAATAATAGAGATTTTATTGTTCAGACATCCGTTTCGGTTGCATCTGTTAAGGGAACTGATTTTTGGGTTATATCCGATAATAAAATTGGTGATTCAGTGATTGGCTTGGAGGGAATTGTTAGTCTTTCAAATAGAAAATCTGGAGAAAAAATAGATATAAAAGCAGGGATAACTGGACTCTCTACTAAGGATGGTTCACTCCAGTCATTTAAATCTGATCCAAAAAATACCCCGATTGACCTTACTCAAAACGACAATAAAGATAAACAGCTTGAGATTATATTTAAAGATTCTTCAGGCAAAGAGAAAAAATTAATTATTGAATATAAATAATTAAGATTTTTTGAAGTTAAAAAAAATTATTCATTACCTAAACCCTGTAGCCCTGTTTATGGTATTAACTCAATTTGTTTTTGCTCAGGAAAAAAACCTTTATCATTCTCCCCCTGCTCACGCTATTAAAGGAAAAGATTTAGTTATTTCTGCATCTTTGGTTAATGCCACTACCCCTATGGAGGCAATTTTATATTATAGATCACCTGGAAGTGAATCCTATCTTGAGGCCCCTTTTGTTAATCAAGGATTCAATTGGGAGGCTGCAATACCAAAATTTGCGGTAACTGATTCTGGTATTGAATATGTAATAGCATTTCGCTTTTCAGAGAATTTAATTATTTCATACCCAAGAGTTGATCCATTTAATAATCCCTATAATCTTCAAGTGGTGGATGACCCTTCTGCTCGTGGTTCAAATATTGCTCTTGATCAAGTTGATATTCTTATTTTATCACCAGATATTGGTGAGATAATTGAACCTAGTGAAGTATTTATCGCCGCCTCATTCTTTTATGTAAAAAATATAGACATGACCTCTGTTGTGCTCACATTAGATGAAGTGGATCAAACATCTGAAATGATATTAGAGGATGATATACTCACCCTTGACCCTGGATTGGTTAAGCCTGGTGATCATAATATTCAAATAAATATGAAAAATAAAGATGGCGATGATCTAGCTCCATTTAAATGGGGATTTACAGTTGGAGAGAGAAGAAAAGAGATGCAAGATTATGTCTCCTATAAGGGATCAGTTCAAAATAGATTATCATCAGAAAAAGTGTCAGAGGCAAGCTTAAACGTTGCCGAGGTACAAGGAAAATTTGATATTGATTTTAATTGGGCTGAGATAAAAACAGATGTGCGTATAAGCTCAAGAGAAAACCCTTACATACAACCACAAAACCGCTTAGGGGCTCAATTTGCTTTTAGTTCTTTTATAGATTTTAGTGTTGGAGATTTTTATCCCAGGTTAAGCCAATTTATGATTGATGGAAAAAGGGTGAGAGGTATTGGGCTTAAAGCAGACTTTAGTTGGATAAAATTTGATTTTATTCAAGGTGAATTAAATCGAGCTGTTCATCAGCAGCGATTTATTAATGGTGGTTACCGCCTGAACAGCAATTTAACAAAAAAGAATAGCGATGGGTCGTATAGTTATTTTTTAGATCGCTCAGGGCATACTTTTAAAAGAAATATTATTGCAGCAAAGCTTTCTACTGAGCTTTTCTCTCGCTACAAATTTGGAATTCATCTTATGAGCGCAAGAGACGATACAAATTCTGTTAAGAGAACACTAAACAATGCATTGTTTAGTTCGGATTCACTAGTGATTGGAGTTCCTGTAAATAATTATAATTTAGATGGATTTACCACAGCAATTGAGAGCGCAGGGCACCAATTAAATATTGTTTCCAATGACTGGTCTGGAAGAAAGCCCCAAGATAATCTTCTATTGGGTTTTAATATTGGCACTAGCTTTGATGATAAAAGATTAAATTTTGATTTTGATTGGAATATTAGTCTTTATAATAGAAACATTTGGGGTGGAGCTATGTCAAAAACAAATCTTGATACAGCACTCGATGATTCATTAGATGGTTATATTGGACTACAATACAATCAAGATGGTGCTCCCATAGATGGGAATGTTTCAACGATTAAGACAAGTGATATTTTACTTGATCCGATTGCGCTTGAGGATATATTTATTATTAATACAAATATGACACCGCTTGTGCCATTTGATATCAATTCAAATTTGTTGAGTGGATTGATTAACATGCCTTCGTCTGCATTTAAGTTCTCACTAAAAGGAAATTATAGATACAATAAACTCTTAATTGAATATCGGCAGATAGGTCCAGAATATGTATCTCTTGGCAATCCTTTTTTAAGAAATAATTCCCGTCAATTCATCATTTCTGATCGCATTAATCTATTAGATAATAAATTATTTGTGAATATTGGATATAAACATTTAGATAATAAGATACTCAAAACAACTATTAACCCATTAAACACGAATACATTATTTTTAAATATTAATTTTTTAGTAGGGCCTGGGCTTCCATCTTTTGCAATAAATTATCAATCCATTGGAAAAAATAATGAAAAGTCAAAGTTAGATTCGGCAGGAGGCTCTATTATTGATCTTAGGGAAGATTCGAATACTTCAAACAATATGATCGCAATGACAGTACCCTATACAAGCAATGGAATCAAACATAACTTTACTTTAAATCTTGGAAATGTAACCAATCTAGATAATCTAGCAAATAAAAGAAGTGGTGATTTTTTATTTCCTAAAACAGATTCAAAAACAATTTCATTAAATCTTACTTCAGAATTTTCTAAGCAGCTCAATACCACTACTCAATTCAGCCAAACAAAACTTGAGATTCCATCCTACAAAAATGGATTGCTTCAGAAAACTCCTTTTACATGGACAAATTTATCCCTATCGGCAAACTACAAATTAATAGATAATAAGACGATGTTGAGAGGAATGATTTCTTTGATGGATAATAAAAGTCAAATTAGGTCTCAATTATTAGGTTTTAGAGCGGGACTAGATTACAATCTTAGGGAAGATATATCTGCTTCCCTGATGAGTTTTTTACGATTAAACTATATTAGTAGTAATAATGGAATTCAATCATATAATGAAGGGGTTGAAATCAATTCATCAGGTTTAATATTTAATCTTAACTATAATTTTTAACGATGAAATCATTAGATAAAATAGTAAAATATTTCCAAGGGAATTGGGTTCCGTGGTTAATTGTATCTAGCTCTATTGCATTGGTTTCTCTTTCACAGTGGATTGGTATTTTTGATACACTGGAGTTAAAAATGTACGACTATCGATTCAATACAGTTCGCGGCCCCTTGACCGGATGGACAGCGATTGATTCTACCTATATAAATAAAGGGACAGATGTAGTTTTAGTTGAGGTTGATGATGAAGCCTGGAGATTAGTTCCTGAAGAATGGCCATATCCAAGAGGTAGTATATGGGGCCGAACAATAAGAAATTTATACAAAGCAGGTGCAAAGGTTATTGTTTTTGATATACAGTTTGATTCACCTGAAAATAGATCCGAGATATATAAAGATTTAATCCAGACAACAACAACCGATTATATCATGAATCAAGTGCCTTCAATGCGTGATACGGCTCAAGCAGAATACATCCTAGAATCACTTCCTAAGCTTATTCCAAGGCACGGGGATGATATACTAGGAGAAGCAGTAGCTGAAGCACAAATGTTTGGCACTACTGTAATTATGCCCGCTAAAATGGTTACGGAGCCAACTTCAGTTCCGCCTCAGTATATAGCCTACCCTGTAAAGCAGGTCATGAATGCAAAACCAGAGCTAGGACTGATAAATGATCAAATGGATTTAGATGGATTTTCAAGAAGATATTCTCTTTTTGATATTATGTCACATGAGCCTGATAAGTACTATTTGACATTAGGGGTTAAGGCTTTTAAAGCATTTAATGAAATCCCGGATACCGCAAAACCGTACTTTGATTATGATAATCTAATTTGGGAATATGGAAACCATAAAATAAAAGCTTACGGTCAAGGTAATTCCTTTTTAGTTAATTATTACGGACCTCCATCAGGGTATAAAATTAGAGATCAGAGAAACTTGCCCCCCTGGGCAACATTTCCAAAATATTCCTTAGCATATATTATTGATACCGATGAAGTTACATTGCGAGACCCAATGGAAGATCTTGATTGGATGAGCCAATTTTTGCCTGGCGAAATCCCAGAATGGATTAGCGCGATTGAAGATGAAAATGAGCGCAAAGAGATGTTAGAGGTCATGGGGGTCAGTAATAATGATATTTCTAATTCACCATTTTATAATAAAATAATAGTAATTGGTACTTCTGTTGAGGTTCATCATGACTATAAGCAGACTCCTTTTTATAATTATGCAGGCATTCAGCAGTTAACCCCCGGTATGGAAACACACGCTAATGCCATTCAAACAATGATTGATGGAAATTATATCAATGTGCTAGGCGGTGGATTAACGGAATTTTTTAATGAATATAATAAATACCCCTTTAGCCATTTGATGTTAATTGCACTATTAAGTTTGATTGCACTTGCTATCCTATCCTTTGTAAATCCCGTTGCTGCAGGTTTTTTAATTATTTTAGAATGTCTTGTATATTTTGCCGTCGCTTGCGGGTTATTTATTGGAGACATTTTTTGGGGGATTAAAGCAATCTTACCCAACTTCATGATTAGTAGTCTATCGCTTCAGCATCAATTACCACAAATTGGCGAATCTTTTATTATTCCGATTGTAGCACCTCTTGCTTCTGTAGTAGTGACTTATTTTGTAATTGTACTGTATGATTTCATTATGGAGCAAAAAGATAAAAAATATTTAAAAAGTACTTTTGGTGCTTATATCTCTCCTGATTTAATAGATCAAATGTATGAGGACAAGCAAGAACCTAAACTAGGCGGTCAGGCAGGTTATCACACCGCATTTTTCTCAGACATTCAAAGTTTTTCATCATTTTCTGAGATACTTGAGCCAGAGAAAATGGTAAGCTTAATGAATGAATATCTAACGGAAATGACGTCTATATTGCTAGAGCATAGGGGAACGTTAGATAAATATATCGGAGATGCAATTGTAGCATTCTATGGCGCACCTGTTCCCTTAGAAGGTCATGAGCATCATGCCTGTATGACAGCTCTTGAAATGGAAAAGAAATTGAAATTAATGAGAGAAAAATGGTCTACTGAAGGAGATTGGCCTGAGCTAGTACATAATATACGTCACCGCGTGGGATTAAACTCTGGAGATATGGTAACGGGTAACATGGGCTCTTCTATGCGAATGAATTATACAATGATGGGAGACACTGTTAATTTAGCTGCTCGATTAGAGCCTGCTGCTAAACACTATGGGGTTTATACATTTGTTGCTCATAACACATATAAAGCAGTCAAAGATCAATTTGAATGGAGATTACTAGATTTTTTAACAGTAAAAGGAAAAAAGAAGCCTGTTAGGGCTTATGAGTTGTTTTCAGTAAAAGATGATCTTAATAATGACCAGTTGCAGTTAAAAACAGCGTTTGATGAAGGTTTAGATTTATATTTCAAGCAAGATTGGAAAAAAGCCCTTAGTAAATTTAAAGAAGCATCTGAGCTCGAGGAAGATTTTCCTCATCGCCCAACAACACCATCTTTGATTTATATTGAAAGATGTGAAATATTTATAAAAAATCCACCAGAAAAAGATTGGGATGGTGTATGGATAATGAAGACCAAATAATCTATTTTATATTACTATGACCGATACTCGCGGAAAAATTTTGTGGATTGATGATGAAATTGATCACTTAAAACCTCATATTTTATTTTTAGAGGAAAAAGGATATCATATTACGCCCTCATCTAGCGGAAAGGATGGTATTGAAAAAATTTCTAATCATTCTTATGATTTAATTCTTATCGATCAATTTATGCCGGGGCTGGATGGAATAGAAACCATAACGCAAATAAAAATTTCTAATCCTTCTACACCAATAATCATGATAACCAAAAGTGAAGAAGAATGGTTAATGGATGAAGCAATTTATAAAAAAATTGACCACTTACTTATCAAACCTGTTAATCCAAATCAAATTTTTGTTGCCTGCAAACAGGTCTTGGAAGATCTAATTATTCATTCTGAAAAATCAAAAACTGAATACTTAAGTCAATTTAAAGAGGTTGAATCACTTGTTGATCAGGCAAACTCTATTAATGATTGGTGGGAGGTGTATACTAAGCTGGTTAAATGGCAGTTTGATTTTGAAACCCAAAGCGAGGAAAGTTTAGGGCAAATTCTAGAAGATCAGTTCCAATCATGTAACAAGAAATTTTCAAGTTATATAATTCAAAATTACCCTCAATGGGTAAATTCAAAAGAAAGACCCACTTTGTCATGTGATATTTTTTCAAATAATGTCAAACCATTATTAACAAACAATAGTAAAACATGCTTAGTTGTGATGGATGCAATGCGCTTTGATCAGTTTATGGCATTGTATCCATTATTTGCAGAAGATTATTCTATTGAAATTAAACCGAGTGTATCTTTATTGCCATCGGCAACGCCGTATTCAAGAAATGCAATATTTTCTGGACTTTTTACTGATGAGCTTTGCGATAAATATCCTAAACAAAAAGAAGAAATGGTAGAGGATAATGGAAGTTTAAATAATCATGAAAAAGAACTTCTTTCTGATCAATTAAAAAGAAATGGATTTGCTGATAAAAAAATGCATTATCATAAAATTTGGTATGTAGCTGAAGGTAATAAATTTCAATCCATGATCAAAAATTATGTTAATAATGATATCATAGCTATTGTTGTTAATTTTGTTGATCAGCTAGCTCATCGTAGATCTGAATCAGA
>CAYLUE010000056.1:0-8811 GCA_964386795.1 uncultured bacterium | reverse complement strand
TTTTCTTTAGTTTTCACTTAATACTCCTTATATCGATTAGTTTAATTCCTATGCATAATTACATATAGGTTTGTATATAGTTCCAAGATTTTAATTATTTTTCTCAATGGTTTGGTAAAGTATAATATAAATCCATACATACAAGAGTTGTGATGAGCTACGGTAAAAAGTGGCATACACTCCCTTTTAGGGTTTTTGTATGTGAGTATCCATTAAAATGGTATCCATTATTGATATATGTTTGATGCTATTTGATTTTATTTGAATGAATAGAAAAACAAAAGCCCCTGACGGAAATCAAGGGCTTATAGTCTGTGCGCGTAGAAGGATTCGAACCTCCGACTTCCTCCTTGTAAGGGAGGCACTCTGACCAGCTGAGTTATACGCGCAAATCAGGGTCGATAAGTTACGCTACTTTTTTATTTTTGGAGTCGTCTTTTTTCTTGAAGATGTCAACTTTAGTGTTGGAACTGCAACTTTAATGACATCCATAATTTCTTTTGCAAAATGGAAATCTAGATCTTTCTTAATATGCTCAGGAATATCTTCTAAATCTTTACGATTGTGATCTGGTAAAATAATAGTTTTTATTCCTGACCGATGAGCAGCTGTCACTTTTTCTTTCACACCACCAATTGGTAGTACATTCCCTCGTAAAGTAATTTCACCAGTCATGGCTAATTTACTCTTCACTGGTTTTCCTGATAAAAGAGAAACGATAGAAGTAAACATGCCGACACCTGCAGATGGACCATCTTTTGGTATAGCACCAGCAGGAACATGAACATGTATATCAGTTTTCTCATTAAAATCGCTCTGAAATCCTAACACTTCAGAGTTAGATCTAACATAAGTCATCGCTGCAGTTGCAGACTCTTTCATGACATCACCTAATTGTCCGGTTAATGTCAAGTTGCCTTTCCCTTTCATCTGGGAGGCTTCAATAAATAAAATATCTCCACCAGCCGCTGTCCAGGCAAGTCCTGTGACCACGCCAGGCTTGGTAGTTCTTTCAGCAATATCTGAATAAAACCTAGGTGCTCCTAAATATTCTGTAATCTTCTTTTTAGTTACTCTTATCTTATTAGCGTTCTTTTCAACCTTGTCTCTAGCAACTTTTCTAAAAACATTTGCTATCTCACGTTCTAAATTTCTAACACCAGCCTCACGGGTATACGAACCCATTAACTCTTTTATTGATGCATCATCCAAAGATACGTCTTTAGTAGATAAGGCATTTTCTTTGAGCTGTTTTGGAATCAAATGTTTTTTTGCAATTTGCAGTTTTTCATCTTCAATATATCCAGAAAAATCAATGACCTCCATTCTATCTTTCAATGCCGGTGGAATGGGGTCACGATAATTTGCGGTAGCAATAAACATCACCTTGCTTAAATCATAGTCTACTTCAAGATAATGATCAGCAAATGTTCCGTTTTGCTCAGGGTCTAAAACCTCTAATAGCGCTGAGGATGGGTCGCCTCTAAAGTCCATACCTAGCTTATCAATCTCATCAAGCATAAACACAGGGTTATTTGTGCCCGCCTTTTTCAAAGACTGAATGATTCTACCTGGCAATGCTCCAATATATGTTCTTCTATGCCCACGTATCTCGGCTTCATCTCTGACGCCTCCTAATGAAATTCTAACAAATTCCCTACCCATCGACTTTGCAATAGATCTACCTAAAGAAGTTTTTCCAACTCCTGGAGGACCCGCAAAGCATAGGATAGGACCCCGTATTGCGCTATCGGGGTCTTGTTTAATCTTGAGTGCTCGCACTGCAAGGTATTCAATAATTCTTTCTTTGACCTTTTCTAATCCATAGTGATCCTCATCTAAAATCTTCTTTGATTCTTTTATGTCTATTGAATCCTCTGATGATTTTGACCATGGAAGTTCGGTGAGCCAATCTAAATATGTTCTAGCTACCGTATATTCTGGTGACTGGGTAGGAATTTTGGTCAATCGATCCAGCTCTTTTAGGGCAACTTTTTCCGCATCTTTAGGCATTTTTGCTTTTTTAATTGCTTCTTCAATCTCATTTAATTCTACCTGAGATTCATCCTCACCAAGCTCTCTTTTGATTGCCTTCATTTGTTCGCGTAAATAATATTCACGCTGCGACTTGGTTATTTCATCGTGCACTTCAGTTTGAATCTCTTCACCAAGTTTAATTCTTTGTATTTCTTTGGTTAATATTTTTATTGATTTATCCACGCGTTTTTTAATATCTAACTCTTCTAAGATATCTTGCTTTTCAGGATTTGGTACGGTTAATAATGATACGGCTCTATCCGCTAATCGAGATGGCTTTTGAATATTAGAAAGCATTCCTGTATGCTCTTCACTTAGGTTTGGTGCAATCTGAATTAGTTCTGAAAAAACCTGACGTAAATTATTTGCCAATGCATCTAATTCAACGCTATCCTTTGATGATTTATCTGAAACCCGCTGAACAACCGCACGGTAATAAGGATCCTTTTCTTTATAGTCTAATATTTTAACGCGATCAATTCCTTGAACTATAGCAGATTTACTATTATCTGGCATATCAAAGACCTTTAAAACAACAGCTAATGTTCCATAGGAATACATATCACTGGGCTGCGGATCTTCTATTGATCCATCTTCCTGCGCAACCACTACCACATGTTTTGTTTTCGAAGATAGTTCGTTAATTAGCTTTAACGATTTATCTCTTCCTATATATATAGGAATGACCTGCTGAGGAAACAGAACCGTGTTCCTCAGTGGCATTACTGGGTACGATTCTCCCTCGTCCACTAAATCTTCTTTAACATTTTTTTCAAATTCGTCGGGCATTTTTTTCCTTTACAGCTTTATACTATATATTAGGTCAAACATTATGCCATTATCTATAGTATGCTTATCTGACTGAATTAATAATATTTTATGATAATTGTCTGCCAAAATGTACTACATTTCTATAATATGACATGAAATACAATCTTCTCTATATGTATGCGGCATTTTTTGAGAAGAATAATCTTTATTATTTAAGGTAAAAGTTGTTGCTGATAAGTGACAGCTAAGGCAGCTTGATTCGGTAGTATTTTCAATATGAAAAGAAAGAGGTGAAATCCTAGGAGCTGCTTTGCCATCAATCAATATCAACGGATATTCAGTGCTTTTCTCAGTTTCTGACTGAATCATCCAAAGTAAGAAAAGACTAACAAAAACGATAAGGCTATAGATCATATTTTTTCTAAATTTAAACAACTTTTGCTAAGCGTGCTTGTTCGTCTGCATGGTATGAACTTCTTACAAGCGCTCCAGATTCGACAACCGTAAAGCCCATATTCAGACCTTCTTTTTTATAAAATTTAAATTCTTCATCATTCACGTATCTTGAAACTGGTAAATGATTTTTTGTGGGCTGCAAATATTGTCCAATCGTAAAAATTTCAACACCTAAATCAACTACTTGATGCATAGTTTTTAGTACTTCCTTTTTACTCTCACCTAGGCCTAACATGATTCCAGTTTTTGTCCTTAGACCAAAATCAACAGACTTTTTTAAAACATTTAAACTTCTTGACCAAACAGCTTGAGCTCGGACCTGTTTGCTAATTCTTTCTACGCACTCCACATTATGAGAAAATATTTCAGGCTTCGCTTTAAACACAACTTCTAGAGCGGAGGTATCTCCTTGAAAATCTGGGGTAAGGACCTCAACCGTACAATCTGGAACATGGCGATGTATCTGCTCAATAGTATCTGCCCAAATGGCTGCGCCAAAGTCTCCTTTTAAATCATCGCGATCAACAGAGGTGATCACAACATGGCGTAGTTTCATTTTTTTGACAGCCATTGCTGTCCTGTATGGCTCCATAGTATCCACTGATTGTGGCTTTCCAGTCTTAACTGAACAAAACCCACAGGCTCGCGTGCAAATATCACCTAGAATCATTATTGTAGCGGTCCCCCTGCTCCAACATTCAAATATATTAGGACAACGCGCTTCTTCGCATACAGTATTTAACTTATTTGATGAAACAACACCCTGTACAAATTTATAATCGTCACCATATTCGATTCGAATCTTTGGCTTATGAATTGATTGAGTAGCTAATGTTGATTTCATTTGATTGCATTTACCTTTATCTATTGTAACGAACTAAATTAATAAAGGTTCTCCAAATTCATTGATTCAATATGTTTACGTATTGCGCTAATGAATTGGGCACCACCGGCACCATCAATTAATCGGTGGTCAAACCCTAAGGACAAATTCATCATGCTTTGTATAGCGATTGAATCACCATTGTGATCTTCAATAATTACCGCTCTTTTTTTCACAGCTCCCACACCCAAAATTCCAACGTTAGGCTGATTTATAATTGGCGTACCAATTGTTACATCAAATACGCCAAAATTAGAAACAGAGAACGTTGAACCAGATAGTTCATCTGGGCTGATCTGTTTTGTTCGTGATCGTACAGCTATATCATTAAGCGCTCTACAAAGACCTAAAAAATTCTTTTCTTCACAATTAAACATGACAGGGACCATCAATCCTTCTTTCAACGCTACCGCGACCCCAAGATTAATATTCTTATGAAAGGTTACAGCAGAATTATTTATTGAGGCATTCATTTCAGGGTAGTCTTTTAAAGCTTTTATAGTAGCATCAAGAATAAATGGTGTAAATGTAAGGCTAAAGCCCTCTTGTTCTTCAAAGGAAGAATTCTTTTCATTAATATAATTTGCGATCGCGGTCATATTGACCTCATTTACAACATGAACATGAGCAGCAGTATCCAAGCTTTTTTTCATATGACCAGCAATGATCTTTCGCATATGATCCATCTCTTCGGTATGGGTTGCAGATGCGAATTGCGGCTTATTTACTGCCGTTTCTTTTGAAGCTGGGCCCTTCCCTGATTTGACATATAAGAGAATATCTTTTTTTGTTACCCTTCCTTTGCGGCCGGTACCTTGAATCCTTTCAAGTTCATCTTGTGAAATATTATTTTCTCTGGCCGTCTTCATCACAGCTCGAGTAAAAAACTTATTAGGGTCATTAATAGCGATAGGTTTAATTGTCGCTTCTTTAGTTGAGGTAGATTCAGTTTCTGTTTTGTCAGATTTATGATCTTTGACTGACTCAGACGTTGATTCCTGAGGCCTATCTACTGTTTTTGCTTGGGTAACTGATGATTGATCGGTCTCTAGCTTAGCTATGACCTTACCAACATCAACAACCTCATTGACGTCAGCTAGAATCTCAACTATTGTTCCAGATTCAATGCAAGGAATTTCAGAGTCAACCTTATCTGTTCCTATTTCAAGAAATAGTTCATCTTTTTCGACAAAGTCTCCTACCTTTTTTCGCCATTCAAGAATCGTACCTTCAGTAATCGACTCTCCCATTTTTGGCATGACTATATCAATAATCATTAATACTCCATCAAATCATTAATTGCTTCTATTATTTGATCTGTTTGCGGTAAAACTTCAGCCTCTAAAAGATCATTGTAGGGTACGTGACAATCTTTAGCGGCTACTCTTTTAATAGGTCCATCTAAATCTTCAAAAAGATTATCAGATATTTTTGCTGCAATCTCTGCCCCAACTCCACCGGTCAATGTATCCTCATGAACAATAAGAAGCTTTGCTGTCTTTTCCACAGAACGGTAAATAGCATCCCAATCTATGGGATTGAGAGTTCTTAAGTCAATCAATTCAGCTTCTCCTTCTTCCAGGCTGGATGATTTAACTGCGTCAATGGATTTTTGAACCATTGCCCCCCAACAAATGATTGTCAAAGCATCCCCTTTTTCAATAATGTTTGCCTTGCCAAATGGAAGCAAATAATCTTTATCAGGTTCAGGCGTTGCAGCATAGCCTTGCCTGTATAAGCCTTTATGCTCAAGGAACAAAACAGGGTCATTCATTCTAAGCGCTGTTTTCAATAACCCTTTCGCATCCGCAGCGTTGGAAGGGAATACTACCCTTATACCAGGCATATTGAAGAAATAACTTTCAATTGATTGGCTATGATAAAGACCGCCATGAATATAACCTCCAACTGCAACTCGAATCACTAGAGGGCAATTCCAATTGCCATTTGATCTATAGCGCATGCATGCAGCTTCATCGCGAATTTGCATCATTGCAGGCCATATATAATCTCCAAATTGTATCTCAACGCAAGGTCTCCATCCGGTGACTGCAAGTCCAATTGCGGTTCCCACAATCGAGGCTTCGGCTAGCGGTGAGTTAAATACCCGTTCTTTACCAAACTTATCGGTTAATCCCTTTGTTGCAGTAAAAACGCCACCCTTTGGATCTGCAATATCTTCCCCATAAATAATGATCTTATTATTTTCTTTCATTTCCTCAGATAGAGCGTGGTTAATTGCATCAACCAAAACAATTTTATCATTGATCGCGTTTAAAGAAGTTTCATTAATGTCATCCATATCTCCATATAAATGATCCAGGGCAGTACTTGGATCTGGATCATCCTGATCTTCTACCCATTTGACTGCCTCATCAATATAGTGCTCCACTTCAGAATTTATTTTTTTAAAATCTGCTTTAGTCATAGCCTTAACGGTTAAGCAATCTTTTTCAAACTTAATAATCGGGTCTCGTTTTTTATCTGAATCGAGATCTTTATCGCTTCTGTACTTGCGTTGATCATCAGAAGAAGAATGGGAAAGAAGTCTCACTACATGGGAAACGATCACTGAAGGCCCTTTTCTTTTTCTGGCGCGATCTACAGCTTGCTGAAACGCAAGATTTGTTTCAAAGAAATCTGTTCCATCAACATCATACTTTGATAAGTTTTTATAACCTGAAACCATATCAAATACTGAGCTACCGGATACCTGTTCAGATATATGAACGCTAATCGCATATTCATTATCCTGAATATGAAAAATAACAGGCAGCTTTTCACGACTTGCCCAATTCAATGCTTCATGAAATTCTCCTTCACTGGTACTTCCTTCGCCAGAAGAAACATATACTATCTCGTTATTTTTTTCCCATTTGCGTGACATCGCACATCCAACTGCTTGTAAGAATTGAGTTCCAGTTGGGCTAGACTGACTAACAATGCGTAAGTCTTTATGCCCATAATGCTGTGGCATTTGACGGCCACCTGAGCTTGGATCTGCATCTTTAGCAAAGAACGACAGGAGCTGCTCTTTGCCTGTCATGCCTAAACCTAGACATAGTGCGGCATCCCTATAATAAGGATAAGCCCAATCTTTTGAAGGATTCATATTATTGGCTGCTGCTAATTGAGCTGCTTCATGTCCAGAGCAACCAATATGAAAAAATGCTTTGCCTTGTTTCAATAAAGTCATCTCTTTTTCATCCAGCTTTCTCGCCAATACCATATTACGGTAAATGTTGAGAAGTTGTTTTTTCTGAAACCCTTGCAGCTTAGGCATTATACTGCTTCCATTTTATTTGCTGAGGAAACAATAATTTTATTGAACGCATTTACTGTTCTCTTTTTTACTAAATCCATATCTTGAGGATTTCCCAACAATTGTTTCATCGATGTAATTTCACAATTAACAATGCCACACGGCACTATACTTTCAAAATAAGATAGATCTGTGTTAACATTTAAAGAGAACCCATGCATGGTGACCCAGCGCGATATCCTTACGCCTTGCGCTCCTATTTTTTCATCACCAACCCATACCCCTGTTAGCCCTTCCTTCTGATTTGCATGAATACCAAAGCTAGAAAGTGTTTCTATCAAAATAGACTCTAGAGTTCTCATGAACCATGAGATATTTTTTTGATAATTATGTAAATCTAGAATTGGATATCCCACAAGCTGCCCTGGTCCATGATATGTGATATCGCCACCTCTTTCCACATTGAATACCTTTACATTTGAATTAGCTTTCTTAAGCAGGTTATTATTATTTGCGTTTTTTCCTAACGTATATACCGGTTCATGCTCTACCAAAAAAAGAGTATCGGCTTCTTTTCCAAGCAACACTTTATTATGAAATTCTTTTTGAAAATCCCAGGCGGATTGATAATCCATTCTGCCCAAATCTACAATATTGATTTTTTGACTCATTTTCCGATAAAGCTTAAAAACTCTGCCCTGGTTTCACTAGACTTTCTAAATTGACCCAACATAGCTGAGGTTGTTGCAAAGCTATTTTGCTTTGCAACGCCACGCATCTGCATACATAAATGCCTTCCTTCCATCACCACAGCAACTCCGGTAGGGTCTAGATTATCTTTGATTGTTTCTGCAATCTGATGAGTTAATCTCTCTTGCACTTGCAATCTTCTTGAAAACATATCAATAATTCTAGGTATCTTAGATAACCCTATGACTTTCCCGTTAGGGATATAGCCAACATGTGCTTTCCCAAAGAATGGTATCATATGATGTTCGCACATTGAGAAAAACTCAATATCTCTTACAACAACCATATCATTGCACTGCTCATCAAAAATTGCTCCATTAATAATCTCATCTACGTTCGCAGAATAGCCTTGAGTAAAATAATCCCAAGATTTAGCAACGCGTAATGGTGTTTTTAATAAGCCTTCACGATTAGGGTCTTCCCCAATAGAATTAATTAATTCTTCCGTGATTCGTTGAATATCATCAATTTTATCTTTCATTCTTTCCCCTTATAATAATTTTTTACTTTCTTATAAATCCACATTGAAATAGCAATGATTAATGTTTTCATTCTTCGTGGATAGGTATTTTATCTTTTAACAAATAGATCACTCCATAAATAATAGGAGTATCAATTAGTGCCATCAACATTTTAAATAACCATCCATCAA
>CAYLUE010000055.1:0-8962 GCA_964386795.1 uncultured bacterium | reverse complement strand
TACATCATCATTTAATCCATCACCATCTGTGTCTTGAGAAAATGATATAAAAGGAGAAAATAAAAAAAGTAGTAAAATTTTTTTCATCTATACAAATGTAACAATATCTGGAAATTGAAATATATAAATTTTTAATCTCTCAAACTATAAAATCATTGATTCAGATATATCAAGAAAAGTTTTTATTAGTTTTATCATCTAATATTTGAAAAGATCAATTAATGAAAAGATTTTCACATACTCTATTTCTGATATTTTTTTCAATAAGCCTTCACAGTCAATCTCAAGAAAAAAATCGTAAGTCATTCGAGGCAATAGAAATTAACTCTGAAGAGATAATGCTTGATGGCAAATTAGATGAGCCATTTTGGAAGAATATCATTGGAATAAATGATTTCTTGATGCAAGAGCCTATCGAAGGAGGTGAACCTACCGAAAATACAATAATTAAAATAGCATATGATGAGAACTACCTATACATAGGAGCCGTCTTATATGATTCTGACCCAGATGGAATAAAAGCTTTTAAGATGAGGAAAGATGCTCCTTTAAATACTGATGACAGGTTTATGTGGATACTAGACACATATCTTGACGGCAGAAATGCATATTTTTTTGAAATAAACCCTAATGGATTGATGGGAGATGGGTTATTGACAATAGGTCAGGGAAGAAGTTTAAATAAAGACTGGGACGGGATATGGAGACCATGGACATATATTGGAGATTTTGGGTGGTCTACAGAGATAAGAATACCTTTTCATACCTTGAATTTTGATCCAAAAATTAGTACTTGGGGAATTAACTTTCAGAGGACAGTAAGAAGGAAAAACGAAGAAATATTATGGTCGGGACACAAAAGAAACCAGGGGCTTTTCAGACCCCAAAATGCTGGAAGATTAACTGGACTCAATAATATATCTCAAGGTTTGGGTCTTGAAATTGTGGGATACGGAAAAGCAGAAGCATCGAAAATTGAAAAGGATTCAGGAGGAGGATACAATAAAGACGCAAATATTGACGGAGGAATAAACATAAATTACAATCTGACACCTGGGCTGAAGGCTTCTGTTACACTTAATACTGATTTTGCTGAGACAGAGGTGGATGATAGACAAATCAATCTCACAAGATTTGCTATTCGATTCCCTGAAAAAAGAGATTTTTTTTTAGAAGGTGCAAATATCTATCAGTTTGCTCCTAGGAGTGGTGTATACCCATACTTTTCAAGAAAAATTGGTCTTCAGTCCGGAAACCCAATTCCAGTCTTATACGGAGGAAGAATAATTGGAAAAATTGGTAAAGTAGAAGTTGCCGCACAACAGGTAAAAACTAGAGAAACAGATTTAGTTAATAGTGAAGACTTTTCTGTACTTAGACTAAAACAAAATTTTTGGAAAGAAAGTAGCATCGGAATATTATACACAAGAAGACACACCAAAAATGGAGAAAAACTTCCAGAGCCTGTACAAGACAGAAATACACTTGGTGTTGATTTGACATTAAATACATCAACATTTCTAAAAAATCAAAATCTTCAATTTCAAGCATTTGCTGTCATGCATAACCCCCATTCCCCAAATGATATAAATAAAAACATCTGGGACAGATCCGCAAGAGGTCTTCGTTTCAATTTCCCAAATCAACCATGGTCAGGGAGTTTGTCATACAGAGAATTTGGGAACTCATATGACCCTGCTGTTGGATTCTCAAGAAGAAATTCATTTAGAAGAGTTGAGCCAAGAATTAGTTTTTCTCCACTTCTAGAAAAAAGCCCACTCATAAGAGAACTATCCTGGGAAATTAGCTTTGAAAATTTAATGAGTTTAAGCTGGAAAAAATTAACTCAAAATATTAGACTAACCCCAATATCAGTTCGATTTGAGAGTGGAGATGAAGTATCATATCAAATAGTTAAAAACTATGAGAGACTTGAATATAACTTTAATATTCTGGGAGATAACTCAATAATCATTCCAGTTGGAGACTACACAAATTGGTCACATCAAATTGAATTAGAAACTGCTAATCATAGAAAAATAGTATATGAACTTGAACTAAACACAGAAGGATTCTGGTCTGGAAAACGTACTGAATATCAAAATAATTTGATTTTAAGACCCTTTCCAGGAATAAATTTAAATTTAGGTTACATCCATTCTAAAGTAAACTTAAGTGAGGGGAATTTTAAAACTAATCTAGTTCGTTTTTTAGGAGGTTTTGACTTCTCTCCTTTTATTTCATTTTCTTCAAATATTCAGTATGATGACATAAGCAAACAAATAGGAATGAACAATAGATTTAAATACACTATCACTCCTGGGTCTGATATTTATTTTGTTTACAATCATAACTGGATTGATGACGCAGGAAAATATAAGACCTCTTCGATGTTAGGTACAAGTAAAATTACATATACACATAGATTTTAATCTCTTCCATTTTTTGGCAAAACGTAAGGGACATCTGCTCTTATACTATCAATGGCTTTTTTAATATCAGATAAATCACCAATACTGTTATTGGTAAGAATAACATAGCCACTTTTAGTCTCAATTTCATTATATAAATAAGTTACAAATCCTACCCATCCACCAGAATGAGATACTGCTTTAGGTTTTGTTTTGTCTCCAAGTGACCATCCAAAGCCATAATTAGTCTTTTTACCATTATTAAGCGTACCACTAGACCAAGCTTCATCTAGATATTCTTTTGGAAGAACTTTATAATTTACAAGTGCCATATTCCACTTGTATAAGTCATTTAATGTAGAATATATTCCTCCGTCTCCTCTCACATCATTAACAAGATGATAGTCATTTAGCATGTATTCTTTTTTTCTTTTTTTATAACCAAATACACGGTCAGACATATTAGAATCATCACTTTCTTGATAATTGTAGAGTGTTGTATGACTCATACCAATAGGTTCAAAAATATTCTCTTTTAAAAAATCTCGAAAGTGTTTATTTGAAACTTTTTCTACGATTGAGGCTAATACCAGATACCCCGTATTGCTGTATTCAAATTTTTCTCCAGGCTGAAAATTAAGCTTTGGATTAGTATCATAAAATATTTCTAAGATTTCGTTATTACCAAGAATATAACGTCTAGCAGATTCTTGAGGAACAAAATTTTTATTTATTATTTTTATGTAATCGGCAATTCCAGAGGTATGATGTAGTAAATGTTTTATTGTAATCTTATCGTGAGGGAAATCCGTTAATATAGTCTTGACTCTTTGGTCATAGTCTATACTACCTGCTTGTTTCAGCTTCATTATAGCTGCACCAGTGAATTGCTTACTAACTGATGCTAAACGAAATTGAGAGTCTAAGCTTAAAGAATCTATGGGGTCAATAGACCTCAAGCCATCTGAACTTTGGAAAACAATTTCTCCGTTTTCATAAACCAAAATATTGCCAGTTGTAATTCCTTTTGATTTCATTTCAGAAATGAATTTAGAGTACTGATTTGATTTAGAATTTGTTAATGATTTCTCTTTTTGTTTATAACTACTAAAAGAGAGAACAATTAGGGCTAATAATACTAACTTTATTTTCAGATTCATTCTATGTTTTTTACTGCTGAAAAACAGGTGTTAGAGGTGGTTGTTCAGTAGGTGGAACCTCCATTAGGACTTCAATACTTTTAAATGATGCCGATGATGATAAATCAAAATCATCTATACTTCCAGTTCCATAATGAAAAATTCTACTTGCAGAAGAAGCATCAACACTAATTTTATCTGTTGAGTTAATATGAGCAGTTGATGCCCCCGACCCAATTAATGAAATTAAACTTACTTTAAACTCTCTCCCATTAAAGGTAGAAGCTCCACTAAGTCTTAAAACTAAGTTATCACCTTCACCTTCTATATCAACTTCAGAGGCACCAGACATTTTAATAATTGAATTGATAATATTTCCTTCAATATTAATATCAGAAGCTCCAGAAACACTAGCATTTAAATTAGAAACATCTGAATTCAGATCTAGATCTGAAGCTCCGCTTAATTTAATGGTTAGATCTTCTATAACTGAAAATTCTATGTCAGTATTACTAGCTGCAGAAGCGTGCAAAGTATTAATATTGGGCATTTCTATAACAATTGATGTTTTATCACTACCCTTCCAATCATTCCATCTCCAATTAGTTCTGTCAGAATAAATTTTTAACATATCACCTTCCCAAGAACTTTCAACTAGTAAATTTTTAAATTCTTTTTCTGTCGCATCTATCGTAACAGAGAATTTATCAGATTCTTTTATTACAACATTTGCTGGTATACTAATTTTTACAGCTTCAAAATCTTTTATGTCAAACGTTTTAGTATAAGTCTGGGATTTACTGTAATTTTCAATTACTCCTGTTTCTATCCACTCATCTATGAGACCATCATCATGCCACTTCTCAGCTATAACTGGAAGTGCAATCAGATTAAATAAAGTGGTGAATAACCAAACAAAAAATATCGTTATAGATATTGGTAGTTTAGTTAGTTCTCTATTAAATAAAAATTTAGTAATCATCATGATTATTATAGTTAAAGTTAAAAATAAGTTTAAGTAAATACTGCATATAATAGCAAATGGAATTTCATTAAAAATGACAGCTAAATTTATTCCGTCTAACTGAAAATCAATATCTTGAATTCTTCCAATTATATGTGCAGGTATATGATCAATTATTTCTAGTTGATTCAAAGCAAAAAATACAGTCAGTACTATTATCGCTACAGAAAATCCAAAAAGAATAAAGCTTAACAAAATCCTAATTATAGGCACTATAAGCTTTATAAAACCATTTAGTAAGGGTCCGATTAACCTGAAGGGAAATAAGATGATTTTCATAAAAATATTCTCTTCTTTATTCTCTGGATTAATTTTTTCCTTAATAAATTTTTCTACATTTTCAAGGGTTACAGCATAGCCCGTCATGCTCATTTTTTCACCCACAGTTCTAGCTTCAGGTGTAATGAACCATAAAATGAAGTAAACTATTATACCAAAACCACCAAAAAATATACTTACAATAAATAATATTCTTATTATTGATACATCTACACTTAAATATTTTGCAATTCCCATTGCAACTCCTCCTATGACTTTATCATCTATATCCCTGTAATATCTTTTAGTTATTGTTTGATCAGAACCATCTTTAGCTGGGATGCCAATCCAACAAATTATATATGCAAAGAATCCAAAACCACCAACAAAAAGAGAAGCTAGGAATATAATTCTAATAATTATTGGGTCAACCTGAAAGTAATTACTAATCCCTGAAGCGACTCCTGCAATTACTTTATCACTAGTATCTCTATTTAATCTTTTAGAATCTTTGCCATTTGAAAAAAAAGTCTCTTCTTCTTTACTTTCATCATCATAAATCTCTTTAAAGTCATCCAATGTGCCCATTATTTTGATAATATTCTTTACATCTGATAATGAAATTGAGATGTTTTTGTTAGAAAGTTTTGATAGAAAATTTTCTGCTATCCTTGATTCGATGTCAAAAATTATTTCACCATCCTTATCTATTTTTGAAAAATATAATTTAATCGATTCTAAGTATTTATGTAATAGCTCATAAGCATCTTCATCTACGTTGAAAACTGTTCCACCTATGTTTATGTTAAATGTCTTATTCATTATTTTAATTTTGATTTAATTATTTTTTTTACTGAATTATCAATTTCCTTCCAAGAAACAGCTAATTCCTTCATATGTTTTTTTCCAGAATCTGTAAGAGAATAATACTTTCTAGGAGGTCCTTGAGAAGATTCTTTCCAATTATAATCTACAAAACCTAATGTTTTCAATCTATTAAGTAATGGATAAAGAGTACCCTCAACGACAATTATTTTTGAATTTCTTAATTCCTCTAGAATATTAGAAGTATATACCTCTCCCCTAGATATAATTTGTATTACACAAAATTCTAGTACTCCTTTTCTTATCTGTATGTTAAAATTCTCTGTACTCAAGTGATTAATTTATTTTAAACAAATATTGCAATTTTAAAAATAACTGAGAGTTATCAGTTGCCCATCTATCATCATTATCCTTAAAATAATTAATTTGAGTATTTCCGCCTATATAAAATACTGTCGATGGATTAGGATTCCATTTCAAGAGAGGCTGCATAAATAGCAAACTATTAAAATCATTATATTCTGTAACTAACTTAAATGAAAGATCATTTGAGAATTGGTATTTCGAATTAAGTCTAAATATGTAGCCCGAATAAATTTTTTCATTTGAACCCATGTATTTCATAGATTCTGAGCTAATAGATGGGGAAAAACTCAATTTATCATTTGGCCTATAATTGATAGATAAATTTAATCTCATCCTTTTTCCAATCTCAGGGTTACTTATATTATATGCAATTGATCTTCCAATGAGATTTCTAGAAAAAATTGAAATTTTTTCAGTTGGAGTATATCTAAAAGCAATAAAATTGGTAGCAAAATTTTTAAATTCATCTTCATTGTACTCTTCAAATACATTATAGCTATATGCGTAATCAAAAGAAAATCCATTTTTAAAACTCATAGAATAAATAGGCAATAAATGTACTCTTTTTAATTTTCCACTAGAATTATAGCGTATCTCTGTCTCTATCTTTGCAAAATAATTGGTAACCTTTTTATCTCTTCGATTAAAGTAGCTTTGTTCAAAAGAAAACTCTCTAAAATTATTCTGAGTAATAAAACCCATATCAGCTCTAAAAAGTGGAGATAATTGATCATAATCAATACTTGTAGCCCAATGTTCAGAAATTCTATTAAATCCTATTGAAAGTGCATTACCAGAAAATTTTTCTCCATCAAGCGCCACCGTTTTACCTTCAATAACATCTGAACTTGACATCCAATCTTTATTTGGTTCTTCTGAAAAACTATTACCATACACAAAATCTAAATTATAGGTTTTATTAAATCTAATTTTAGCATCCACTCCAAACATATTTCCCATACCCCCTCCATTATAAAATCTATTGGTAGACAGAAAACCTACATTCGATCCGTTTTCAAAAGTTCTCTGGTAACGAAGGATGTTACCAAAACTCCCCTCACCCTTACCAAAGTAAGATCTGTTCTCTCCAGGAACTAAATAGGGTGTATCCCTATCGTAAGAAGTAAGGAAATACACCCTTTGTTTAGATCCTTGATTTACTAGTTTGGATGCAAAAATTGGATTGTTTATAGAGCGAGTATATACAGCATCTCCATAAGAACTTAAAATATCATTTCCTTCATTAAAAAAAGGTCTTCTCTCAGGATAGTTTACAGCAAAAGGAGAGTTAATGTTGATTCTTGTCACATCAGCCTCTACCTGTGAAAAATCAGGATTTATGGTAAAATCTAGAGCAGTAGAGCTAGAAAAATCATACCTTGCGCTTAATCCAGCTTTAAAGTTAGGCTTATCATAACTAATTTTATATCCATCAGAGCTACCTACGTAATTACCACTTACATAGGGAAGAAATTCTAAACGTTTTTTAGGATTAACACCTTCGAGCTCAATATATGTATCAATCTGACAAGGAATACAATCATTACCCCTATCAAATTTATTACTTGAGGCATTAATTCTACTTTCCTTCCAAGAATGTCTTATGAATGAAGCTTTCCATTTTAAAATGTCTTTTTTTTCATATTGTAACTCAGAAAAAGGAATGGCCATTTCCACCACATAACCATCTTCACCAATAACCCCTTTTGTTTCGTAGTTTATATTATAACTTATATCACCATCAGAACCCAAAGTTTCCTTAAGATCGATTTGACTACCATATGCATTAGATCCAATAATAATTAGTGATCTATTATCACCATACGTATCAAGAGCAATACCTACCCAATCATCCATAAATCCAGTATCTCTTTCCCTTATTGAAGCTCTTAAATATTTAATATCCTCTATTTTAGCATCGAAAGCTACATAGAGTTTAGTGTCAGAGTAGGTAACGTAAGCTGTGGTTTTAAAAGGGGGGAGAGTGTTATATCCTGGTTCATACTCATATTTTATATCAAAACTTTGAGCTCCTTCCCACTCTTTAGATTCAATTATTCCATCAACTTTTATTTTATCTCCAAGCTTTGTTGTTACTGTTGCAAATGAAAAAAATGGTAATAGAAATACATTTAAAAATATTTTTTTGAAAAGGTTTTTCATGAGACTATTATATTATACAAGGTACTATGTTATACAAAGTACCGCAAATATATTTTTATTTTTAAATAAAACAAATTTTGATATAATTTTTTTTTAAAGATTAATATAAACCTAGATAGAAGGAAATAGAATCCTTATCCAAGATCATAAAATACCAATATTCAAAATGTATAGACTTAACATTAATTGACTAATTAAATAATCTTTTAATCTAGTACAGTAATATTAACAGATTTATCAGGTGTTGGTGTGTAGGCGTAACATACAGCGCAAAGGTTCTCTTTGTCATTATCAATAACAAAATTGAAAGAATCGTTTTCTTTAATACTTTCAGGAAAATCACAAATACTCTCTAATCTAAATACGTTTTTGTATTCCTTGTTTGAGGATTCATCAGTCCATTTTTTCTCTATCATATCCTGAGGAAAATCTGATTCATTCACTTGAATTACATAATTCATACAAATACCCTTTTTTACAAGTTTTCCCAAAAAAGTATTGGAAATAGGTTCCTTAATTAGACCACTATCATCATTGCATGAAAACATGATGAAAGAGATAAGTATCAAATAAAAATTCTTCATTTTTTTTACTTTAATATTTTTATAATGCGAATTTATTACAAATTATTTTACAATTTTCATTTATTATTTTTTAATAATTGTAGATTAGAATATGAAGAATTTCTCAATAATATTCTTAAGCGTACTGTTTTGTGTTTCATCCTGCAACACAAAGCAACCAAACTCCATCCAGGCAAATGTAACTATTGACAT
>CAYLUE010000054.1:0-9018 GCA_964386795.1 uncultured bacterium | reverse complement strand
GGATTATTTTTGGAATGCACTAGAAAAGATAAAGGGCTTTTCTCTTGTAGTGGCTTTTTCTTTATATATGTATCGATTATTAATGATGGAGTTATATGCACCAAGCATAATGATTGCATTTGAATCATTTAATTGGATGATAGCAATATTGGGATACAGTGCAAAATATCTAAATCAGCCTTCTAAAAGATTAGGTTATCTAAGCGCTGCTGTTTATCCTATTTATATAATCCATATGCCGATACAATATTTTTTCTCATTGTATATTTTGCCACTTCCAATATCCGCCTTAATTAAATTCACCTTACTTGTATTGTGTATTTTTGGAGTAAGCTTTACCATTTACGAATCAATGATTAGGCGAATTAATTTGCTGCGGCCATTGTTTGGTTTGAAATTGAAAGGATCTTAAATGAAACATTATGTATTAACTATTTTTTCATTTGCTGTTCTATTTACTGGTTGTCAAAAAACAAAAGCGCAGATACAGCTCAAATATCTAGGAGCAGCAGGTTGGGTAATAACCAATGAAGGGACCAAGGTGTTAATTGACCCCTATCTTTCACGAATCAAATTAGTAGGTATGAGTACATCCAGTAAAATTTCAAATGCGTCAAAAAATCGAGATTGGGGTTCTGATACTAGGAAAAAATATTATCGTGATGATCGATATGAGCCGGATACGACAATAATTAATTATATGATTAATGGCGATGTTATCGACTCTAGTAGTTATATTTTTGTACATCACACCCACTTTGACCATGCAGCTGATGTTCCCTATATCGCAATGAAGACCGGAGCTCGAGTGATCGGTACTGAAAGTCTTTCAAATTTATTAAGAGCTCATGGAGTGCCAAATAAGCAAATAGTAACTGTAAAAGGCGGTGAAGATTATGATTTTGAAAACTTTTCAGTCAAAATACTTCCCTCTCTACATTCTGCTCTTCGCGACAAACAATATTTTAGCTCAGAAAAGATTCCAAAGGATATAAAAGTTCCGCTTCAGATTAAAGAGTATGTGGAAGGAGGATCGTTGATGTTCTTCTTTAGATTCAAAGATCATAAAGTATTAACGATGGGCTCAATGAATTTTATAGATAAGGAAATTGATGGATTAAGACCTGATATACTTTTAGCAGGATCTGCAAATTCTAGAAAGGAAATATATAATTATACAAAAAGGCTGCTAGAATTGACAGGTTTCCCCAAAATAGTAATTCCAACACATTGGGATGATTTTCGGGTTAAATACGATGCACCTCAGCAAAAAGCATTGGAGACAAAAGCTTTACCATTTATTGAAGAAGTAAAGAATATTTCTTCTAAAACACGCACTATCATTCCAGAACATTTAATATCAATTACAATTAATTAATAATTAAATATAACTGAGTAATACAAAGGAGCAAATAATGAAAATGATGAATATGTTAATTTCCATGCTACTAATAAGCAGTAGTTTATTATTAGCAAATGATAAATCTGAAGTAACAGATGTTGTAAATAAACACTGGGAATATCAAAACAAAAAGAATTGGAAGAAATTCGTAGGTACCATGCATTCTAGCGGTACAATGAATGGAGACTCAAATGGATCATTCTGGTATTTGCAAGAATCAACTGTAGCTGCAGTTACCGCAGATCAAGTTCCCAATAATGAATTTAATTTTACACCAAGATATATTGAAGTAGATGTGCTTGAAAAAGGTAAGGTAGCTGTCGCATACTACTATTTAGTAGGCTCATATACTATTAACGGTGAACAAAAGAGTGACTATCGAACTAGAGTTAGTCAAATTTTTGTTAAAGAAAAGGGGAGTTGGAAAGTTAAATCTGGTCATTTTACACCACTATATAGTGGTAGTGGAATACCAAATTAATTTATTTATTACATAAAAGCCCCAGAAACCTGGGGCTTTTATAATTATTCATTATGAAATATAAGCAAAATCAAAGAGCAAGACTTTAAATGAAGATCGGATTAAGTTTTTATAATGAAAAAGATTATAGATAGTTACAATACGTGGGCATATCAATATGATAATAATATCAATCCAACTAGAGACTTAGATAAAAGTATCACAAAGCAATTTTTATCTAAAATAGATTTTTTTAATGTATTAGAATTAGGTTGCGGTTCAGGAAAAAATTCTGAATGGCTTATCACTAAAGCAGAAAAATTAGTTGGTTTAGATTTTTCAAAAAATATGCTCGATTTGGCAAGAAACAAGATTAAGACCGATAAAGCCACTTTTATAAATGCAGATCTTAATGAAAAATGGCCAGTTAAAAATAATGCATTTGATTTAGTAACTATTAATTTGGCCCTGGAGCATATAGAAATATTAGATCATATTTTTAAATCATCGTTTATGAAATTAGTTCAAGGTGGAAAATGTTTTGTATGTGAACTTCACCCTAAAAAACAATTAACAGGAAGCAGGGCTCAATTTGAAGAGAATGGAGTTAAAATAGAATTAGATGTATTTCAACATTTAGAAGAGGATTATATCCAAAGCGCAGAACAGGCAGGATTTAATTTGCTTACTAAAGAAGATTGGTATGATAGGAAAAATGATATGCCCAGATTGATTTCATTTTTATTTGAAAAACCAAAATAATTATCTTTTCAATTTCTAAAATTTAACTTCTTTCAGCTCAATTTTATCTACATCACGTATTGAGAATTTCTTAATGGGATGTGTGCTTGGGGCTATCACAGCATTAAGCACTTCAAATTCTAAATCAAAACTTGACAATTTTTTTCCTGAAACGATTGCAAGCTGCTTAATTGTATGCGGTTCAATTTCAACTAAATCGCTATGCTGATAAAAATCATACTCCGTTTTATTCTTTAATATAAAACGGGCATCGGAATGATTTCTGATCTTAATTATTGCTAACTCATAATTCTTATAGTAACCAACTGAATCGAGTGTTAAAGATGCATCTATTAGTGGGGCCATCCATTCATTTTTTCCTATCATGAGATTATTATACCACACAATAGTCCTGCCTTGAAACAATGCCCGCTTCAAACCCTTTTGATCTCTTTTTTTAGAAAAAACTAAAGTAACAGGTCTGTGTCCTCCATGGGGAATATTATAATCCCAATCCACAAGATCATGAACATCTGAAGTTCCTATCATTGTTAAATCGTGATCAAGGGCTGCTTGAATAGCTTGATCAGAATATGTTCTTTCGTTTGTAACCTCAACGCCATGTAATAACCGTTTATTTATTAGCTCTTTAACTTCATCAGCAATATTAACTGAAGCGTCTTTGCTCTGGCCAATCCAGTGAGGGTGATTCCAAAAGACAAATGCGCCTTGTTTGCGGGCAGCTTTATAAGCTTCCATGTAATCATCATTCATAATTTTATTAACATCTTTGACAAAAATTGCATTTGAATGGCCTGGCGGCATATCCTTAGTGATCTCAGTTCCATTGATTACCATTAAATCGCTTTTTCCTGCATACTTATTGGCAAGCTCATAGCTTCTATTTCTATCTGGATGAGGTATATCTTCTTTGTGGGATTGGTATTCAATATGTTCTGTGACCGCGATTGCATCAAGCCCATCTTTCTGGGCTTCAGCAACTCTTATGTTTGGCCAAACGCTTCCATCAGAAAAAACAGAATGGGTATGCAAATCACAAACTAAAGTTAAATAACCTTTAATATTAGGAAAGCTAATGCTGCGCCCTGTCTTTGAATGGGTATGTTGGGAAATTGCTATTTGTGAAATAGCTATTATTAAAATTGAGATGTATTTCATTTGTTTACTTATATTTTTTATCTAAGTAAAGAATCATTATTATAATTCCAACCGTAGCAAGTATAGAACCTTCAAAGCCAAAAGACCCACCTGTTAAAATTTCATTTCCAGTGACCGACTGCTTGATAATACTCTCAGATTCAATTCCGCTAACTTCAAAGCCAAAAACTGGTCCTTGAAAAAAGTTCCATGTTAAATGCATTCCAATTGGTAACCATAAATTTGATTTATGAATATAATATATCCCCAAAACGATACCTGCCAAGAAAAGATTGAAGGCAGATAAAAAATTTATATTTGGGTTTAATAAATGGATAGACATAAATACTATTGATGATATTGATAAGGCAACATATCTATTCATGGACTGCATAAGATTATTTAATACATATCCACGCATCATGATTTCTTCATGTAAAGAGACAACAACAAAAAGGATGAAATATAAAATGATGCTGCCTATTGGAAATGAAAAATGATCAATAGATACATAACCAAGAATAAATAAAATAAAGAATCCAATAGCTATGAGGCCTGCGCCTAAAGCTAGTCCCATCTTTAAATCATTTTCATATCCTTTGAGATTTAACCCAATAGATTTCAATGGCTTTCGATCAACAAATCGTACAAAAAGCCAAACGCAAAGTATTGCAGCTAAAAATTCAATAATCTTGAGTGCCAGAAAGAAATTAATTTGATGTAATTCTTCCATGATTTGTTCTTCATTGGGTAATGCAGCTAGATCAAATCCAGATGCTAGCAAAATTAAGACCACTCCAATTCCTGCAAAAATTTGTGATGTAATAAATGAGGCAATAAAAAAGAGTGTTGCTCTCAGCCATCCGGATTTAATTCTAGGTAATACTTCTGTCATAATATTTCCTTTGAGTTATAAAAAAAAGGGGAGCTTTTCAGCTCCCCTTAGTTTAATCATAATTAATTAATTAATTGATATGATTATTATAAGCCCTTTGTTTCCGCTTCCGGTAGTGGGAATGAGTCAAATACTTTATCCCCTCTATCAGCACGGTCATTTGGCATTGATCCTGTCTTGCCATAACGACGCATATCTACCCAGCGATGACCTTCCATAAATAGAGAATATCTCTTTTCATGGAGCAATTGATCAAGTCCACCAGTAGCAGTAGCTGCTAGTCCATGAGCAGACCTAACTGCGTTGATCTCTGTTAATCCATCACCGCCTTTACCAATATTTGCTTCAGCTTTCAATAGAACTAATTCCTCATTACGAACTACCGCAACTGGATCGTATGCACCACTCCAAACGGAGACCGCAAGATTACTTTGCAGTCCATCATATATTGTGGTATCTGCTCGCTCTACGACTTTTGATGAAAACCGTGGATCGCCTGCTTCAGCATCTGTCTTAAATGACATATGGGCCATGGTTCTTACATAGCTTGCATTTGGATTTTCGTACATACCATTTGCACCATCACCTTGACCAGAACCAAATACGTGATACACTCCTTTGTCCATACTAGCAGCAGGATCCATAAATGATTGACCAAGCGCGGTTAAAGCTACATCCCAATCACCCGCATAAACAGCAACGCGTCCACGAAGGGCACGGTTAAACTGTTTAAATGTTGATGGCGTATCAAAACCTGAAAAGCCTGATGAGAGCTTAAACGTGAATGCGCTTCCAGCAGCATCTAATGCCGTACTCGCCTCATCTAGTAATTTTGCAACTTCTGTAAAAGCTGCAGTTTTGCTAGCTGGATCAGAGTCAAGACCATTATAGGGTGCAATCTTTATGCCATTATTATTTTGCATATTTAATGCTAACAATAATTGATATGCTTCTACAGTCTTAGCAAATCCTTCCACGCCTTTATCCGTGGATTTTTCTAGCAATAGCCTACAGTTCTTGACAACTCTATATCTTGAGTTCCAAGATGAGTAGACAACAAATCCACCCGGATCCAAGGGTCCGTGAATGAGTTCACCTGTGTAGCGTGGATCGGCAGGCTCAAAATGATATGCCTCTCTACCTACGCTACTGACACCAATTAAATAATTCGACAGGCTAGAACGCATCCCAGCTTCAGCGCCTGTTACCAGAGACTGAACTGTCGATGAAGCTGTAGAAGGTGAATTTGGATCCGGAAAATCTAGATCCTCACATGCTACAGCAAATAAAAATAACGGAAGAATATATTTTATAAATTTCATTATTCAACCTCCTTAAAAGCTTACGTTAACACTTAAGTACATAGATTTTGCTAGCGGGTAAGGTCCAGTGTCTACTGACCCACCAACGCCAACATTTCCAAACTGACTTACGTCAGGATTCCATCCAGTGTACGGAGTGCTTTGATATAGGTTTCTTCCAGTAAATCCAACCTGAACGCGATCAACATTTGCTGACCCCATCATAGATTGTGGGATATTATACATTACTGAAAGTTCTGATAGTCTAAAATAGCCGGCATCTTGAACATAAGGTGTAGTTATAGATCCCAGATTTGCCAAGCGATAAGGGCCATTATTTAGCTTACCTTCTGGGTCAACACCTTTATCATCGTAGTCAAATGTAGTACCACCAAGATCTGCAATTAACTCTTGAAGGTTTACATTTTGACCGCCTTTTTTCAAATCAAAGTGCGCAACAATAGAAACGTCACCAAGTGACACTCTATTGTTAAAGCCCATCATGAAATCAGGTGACTCATTACCAAGCTTGACGTGTTTGCCGTCTTTCATTTCAGAGCCAACTATCGTATGAGGATCCCATCCTTTTTCAATACGATACGCTCCCAAGAATGTTGCAAAGCCGCCTGTGTTATATGGGTCAACCTTTAGTTCGGTAATTTCTGCCTTTGAAGAGTAGTAAGTTGTTTTGGATAACCAATTCATTCGTTTGCTTCGAACTGGATTCAATGTGACTCCTAATTCTACACCATTGGTTTTCATACTTCCAGCGTTTGCCCACTTAGTAGAAAATCCTGTTGATGGCGCTTCTTCCACCTGTAAGAGTAGTCCCTCAACTTGTTGATTGTACATAGTAAACTCAACTCCAACCATTTTATCAAATGCTGAGAAATCTACACCAAACTCAGTTTCGGTAGTTCTTTCAGGTTCTACATCTTCAAGTCCTGCTACACCACCAGATACTAATCCGCCCATACCTCCAATATTATAAGGAGCCATAGATGTATATTTTGCTGTTGGAGGAGGAAGATTACCTGTTTGGCCGTAAGCCATACGAACCTTCAAGTTGTCAAACACTCCAGCCATAGAACCAAACTGATATGATCCAGCAACTTTTGGATACCAATTGTATTGATCAGTTTTCCCTAGAGTGCTGCTCTTATCACCGCGCATACTAGCTGCAACATAGACCGCATCACCCACTTGCAGTTCTTCTTGAACAAATACGCCTCTATCTTGTTGGAATCGTCTTGATTGCAATGTTGACGTTGAAGCAGATTGGTCAATATTTGTTTGGGTAACAACCATTCCTGAAGCCATGATACTTGAATAGTTCCAATCAAGCGTTTCAAAGCTCAATCCGCTTGTAGTCGTAGATTTCATACCGCCAACTGTAATTCTAAATACACTGTTCAAATTGACATTCGTATTTAAACTATGCGTATTTGATAAAACGGATTGACCTGGATTATCTTTGCTTTTTTCATCTTGTAGTTCAGGTGGTGAAAAAATCTCATTCAATTGACCTACATAATCTCCACTGAAAACAGAATTAAGTGAAAAGCTAGAGGAGCCTGTCCTAAATACTGTATAATCAGCTGAAACACTTCCAGTTGCCCTATTAACAGTTTCTTCATTTGTTAAAACTTCAACCGTGTGAAGAGGGTTAGATGGATTGGTTGGGTTATCTGGCCAGCTTCCATCAGGATTTTGATTAATATTCACAAAATTAGGAGTGAAACCAAATGAGAAATTGTAAGACTTATTTGTATTGTCATTGCCAGTAATTCCACGATCGGATCGTGTTCTTGCTAAATATGCAGTGCTCGCAATCTTAAATCGATCAGAAACTCTGTGGTTCATATTTAATCGGCCTGAGAATCTCTCATAAAATCTATTTTTCACGATACTTTTTTCATCAAGATATTGCGTAGATAGATAAAACTGAGTTTTATCACTACCACCGCTTAAGCTTAACGAGGTTTCCTTTAAGGCGCCTGTATTACCATACAACATATCTTCATAGTCATATGTTTTAGTATAGTTACCATTTGAGTGAGTGCCAAGATCAGCTACAGATGCTCCATATTGGTCTACTGCTTCTTGATAGGTAAAATCGCGTGTACCCACTTTTTTCATTACAGAGCTTGAACCGAATTTTTGTGAAAAATTAACTCTGGTTTTTCCAGCTTGACCTTTTTTGGTTGTAATAAGTATTACACCATTGGTAGCCTTTGCTCCATAGATTGCGGCGGCGCTAGCACCCTTCAGTACTTCAACGCTCTCAATATCATTTGGATTGAAATCTGAAATACGATTGGCCGGCTGACCTTGAGGTCTTGCACTGCCAGCACCTGTCGCAGCACTTACAACATCAATACCAGATTGATTTGTTGAATTATTAACAACAACTCCATCAATAACGTAAAGCGGTTGTGTTTCACCTGTAATTGTTGATACGCCTCTAAGATTCACGCTCATACCACCACCAGGGGCTCCAGAATTATGCCGAACCCTTACTCCGGCAAACTTGCCATTAAGAGCAGCATCTAAAGTTTGAACTGGTGCACCAACAAGCTCTTCACCGCTAACGGATGCTACAGCATTTGCAGCATTTCTACGCTTAACGGATGAAGCTAATCCTGTAACTAGGACCTCATCTCCCTTTAGTACGTCAACCTTCATCTCAACAGAAAACGGAGAGGGTGTATCTGACGATACCTCTACCTCTTGTGTTTCATAACCAATATAAGAAAAAACCAAAACGCCAGATTCTTGAGGAAGGGCAATTTTAAATTCACCTTCCATGCTGGTTGTGGTTCCTGTATATGTGTCTTTGAGAAAAACCTGAACGCCAGGTAATGTCTGGCCATCTGCGTCAGTAACGGTACCTTGAAATACCGACTGGGCAGAAAGTAGGCTAGTCAACACTAAACTTAGTGTCATTAGTCTCATTATGTTTCTCCTTTAACCTAAAAAGGTTAGTTAAAAAAAAAGCCCGCTTTAATCGCGGGCTTTTAAATTCTAATTGATATAAAAAATTATCCCGCTAGGTCGTAGT
>CAYLUE010000053.1:4331-9864 GCA_964386795.1 uncultured bacterium | reverse complement strand
GCATCAGTACTTACAGTAACGCCAGTTAATGCAGAGGTTGTGTAATCACTACCAACAAGCACAAAGTCATCTGAAGTGATGTTGCTGGCTGTTGTATTAGCCAATATTACATAAACTTGAGAATCATTTGCACTATGATCAGAATTGGCTTTATAAAGATAGGTATGCGCAGAATACTCTCCTGAACCTTGAGTTACTACGATAGTTTTTCCGCTCCAATCTCCTTTTAAACCGATTTTATCAACGCCATCCTCAAAATCAGTAATAACACTTGGACGAGTATTAGTTTCAGTAATGAAGTTTGTAATACCGTCACTATTATTATCCCAACCCTCAATACTTTGGTCTGTACCCCAAGTATCTGAGTCAACTTCAATTACAAACACATCAGCTCCGCTACCACCAATAAAAGTACCTCGACCCATATCACCCCCTAAGGTGTCATTACCGGTTCCACCGTCTAATCTATGATTAGCTCCTTCAGTTGTGATAATACGGTCATTACCCGGACCTCCATAAATTAGACCTTTCTTACCAGCTCCAACAGTAATTGCATCATCTCCAGCTAGGCCAAAGTAACTTAATCCATAAGTTGCTATGTTTGACGCGTCTAAAGTAATAGTATCGTTACCAGAAGTACCATTTAGAGATTCAGCACTTTGGTCTTCAAACATAGTTCTTACATAATCATTTCCACCTGGTCTTACTAGGTCTTGATATGCAGCCGCATCTGAATCTTGTGTCTTAGTAGGCGTTATTTTGTTATCAACAACTGTTGTGCTACCTGTGTACTTAAATCCTGAATCTGAATAGATATCATTAATTAAAGCAGTTTCTAGGGCAGCAGCGTCTGCAGCACTAGCAGTAAATTCAGAAAGTACTAAAGTATCAAGTGCTTTAGCTAACGCTGCAAGGTCATTAGCCATAGTTTTAGCATCAATTTTATAGCCACCTCTTACATCATTAGGGCCTCTCGCATAGTTTGCCCAAGTAGTCATAAGCCCTATTACCCCAGACATGATAGAGTCATATAAACCGCTGTCCTCAGTAAATTCTGACGTTAAGTAGGTAGTGATATTTGTAATATCAGTATTACCATCTACCAATATTCCAGAATATGTTTTACTTGCTCCATTAAGAGTACCGCTGTTTCCGTCTGTAATTTCTTTTAATACAGTAACAATCGTAGACTGAATTTTAGACACTACTTTTGAAACTATAGTGTCAGTATCAAGAGAAGCAGCACCTGAATCATTATCCTTAATTGATACAGTAACAGTATCAGTTCCAAGTATGATGCTATTCTCTGAACCTGGAGCTACAGATAATTCAATATTAAACATTTCTGTACTTTCTGCTTCACTGTCATCTACTACATCCAAATTAATAACTGCAGTTTTTTGACCGGCTGTAAAGCTGACCTGCCTATAACCTGACTGATCAGACCACCACCAATAATCACTTCCTTGTGTTGCGTCACCACCTGAGATTTTATAATTCAGTGTAAATGCTTCCGTGGCAGGCTTACTTAAAGTAACTGTTACTTGACTCCAACCCCTACTTTCTGAAATTTCTACATTTGAATTCAGGTAAGCAACTGGGGTTGTTTCAGCTGCAATTTTAAAAGGCGCAACCACTTTATTAAAAGTTGTACCATCTGTGGTAGCTAAATTTGCTCCAGTAAAAGTTAATTCTGAATAATAACTTCCATTTGAAACAGTAGAAGTAGTGAAGTAAGTAGATAAATCCGTTTGAGGAATACCTCTTTGAAATACTTCAAGTAAATCTACGGTAAATACTGGAGATCCACCCGAAGAAGGCACTTCTATATTTACCATGTTGCCAGAATGAGCTACCGTTGTTGAAGTAACTGTTCCGTCCTCACCAGTATATATAATTGTTATATCAGAACTGGCTGGTACAAATACATAGTCAGAAGCGCCAATAGATTTTGTAGGATCAACAGTAACATCAAATCTAACTTCTATTGCCCTTTCACCAGTATCAATAGTGCTATCATTACCATCAATGAGTTTTCCAACAAAATTAATTGTTTGTCCAGTAGTAGGAACGCTTCCAACTTTAACTTCTACTTTTAACCCTTGGGCACCTGATGTTAAGTCCAAAGCAGCTTGCATAGCAGCTTGATTTACTTCTACATCACCACTATCTAGAGTTAAAACATCATTAGATACAGTAAAATTAGGCGTGTGTACTACATTTGTAGAGCCTTCATGATCAGTGATGGTCACTGCATCAGTCGAACCTAACCTAAACCCATCAAATGATTCTTTGTCAGTAACAATCTCAGCAACTGCTTCCAAAGCAGCATTGTAGGCTGCTTGTAAGATCGTTGATTGCTGAGCAGCAGTTAACGATTGTGATGTTGTGCCGCCTACTCCTGAAGTAGCTGCAATCTTAGCATTTACATCAGCTAAAACATCTTGAGCGATTTGTATTCCGCCTTTCGCTGCAACAGCACTTATAAGATTTAATATATTATTGACGACATAAATATTTAGATTGTTAATTTCCCAATCCCCTTTAGGCATAGTTCCATCCATTTCCTGGATATTCCAAAAAGGTGAACTGTAGAAATTACCATCTCCTTCATGCCAGCCAGGCTCAAATCCTAATGCTTTATAAACATCTAGAGCTGCTTTTTTATCAGACAAGCTCCTATCTAAATTTTGCATAGCAAGAGTAACGGTTGAAAGTGGAGAAAGAGCATATTCTCCCCAATCCCTATCTGTAGCTAGTTTTAGATTTGAGTTGATTTTTAAAACATAATCATTAGCTAGTCCAGATCCTGAATCAACACCTCCAGAAGCCAAAATAGGTGCATCTTGGTCACTTTGTGTAATTTGAAGTGAAAAATAACCATCGCCTGTTGAGGTAGTAGAAGGCTCTCCAGAATCTTTTACACCATCATTGTCTAGATCTTGCCAGACAGTAGCTCCTGCTAGATAACCTGAACCAAGATAAGCGTTTCCACTAACGGTTAAAGTTCCATCATCTATAGTATCTTTGATGTTGAACCAATATTGTTTTTTGACTGGATCAGATTTACCATCAGTTATCTGTACATAAACACCAAATTGAGTGTAAGTCCCTTCGTAACTGAGGATAGATTTAGGTGATAAAACTCCTGTTGAAGAAAGCTCAAGTGGGTTAGTTGAGTCAGAAACAAGTTTACCGTCATTTCCATTTGTTCCTTCTTGTGTTTCCCCCCATTTACTCCAAGCACCTTCACCTGAAGCTTGAACTCCTAAAAGAGTCCAAGTTAAAGTATCAAAGTCAAGGTCATACCCTTTGATTTGGATTGATTGTGAGGCAGCATCATCTATAAATACAGATTGATCTCCCCACATATCCTTAAAGAAAGGTAATTTATTAGTAGGATCATATCCAGCATAATCAGGTAAGTTTCTTACATTAATCCATACATCTTGTGTTCTTACAGCATTAGCTTCACCTGACCCATCATCAGCGTTTACCTTAATTGAGTATTGGTTAAACTGCCTCATCATATTACCATCATAACTAGAGAAATCTGTTATACCTGAAGCCATGGTTGACGTAGGGTTTTCGTAATCTGGAGCTACTTTAAAAGTAATTTCTCCAGTAGACGCATCAATGTTAAACAATGCTGCATCTCCGTAAGATGGATCTATTGAGAAAGTTAAAGTATCTCCATCTTGATCCCAAGAATCTTGTACTTTGTATACAGATGTTTGGTTTTCTTCTACGGTGCCGTATTTATACCAAAAATCGGGTTGCGAATTTTCACCGGCAGTTGTTTTACCTAAATCACGCTTGGAATAGACAACGGTTACGCCTTGTTCTATGAGAACCCTGGCATCCCATAAATCGTATACATTGTACACAACACCATCTATGGTCTGCGTTCCATTTAAACGAAATGGTTCAAAGAAAGTACTATCAGTACCGTCACCTGTATTGTCATACGATGATTCATAACCTAGCAATCTAACTGTATCAGTGCTGTCACCTCGAATAGTCCAAGTTCTACTGTCCCAACTCATTTGCCATAAAGTATCTAAGGAAATATTTAGTACATCATTAAAGACAGTAGGATTTTCAATACTGATATTTGCCGTATCTCGCCCTAGCGTAGCATTGGTAGCATTACTTAGATTTACAGAAAGAGTCTCTACTGTTTCAGCAACTCCGTCTGAAGTGATAGGTACGGTAAATGTACCCGAGGTATTGCCAGCAGCAATCGTTAAAGTACCACTTGTAGCTGTGTAATCTGAGCCAGCTAATGCAGTATTATCGGCCGTTGCGTAGTCAACAGTTACATCACTAGCAGCTGCTTTACTTAAAGAAACAGTAACTGTAGCAGTACCTGCTGATTCGCTTACAGAGACATCATCTACATAAGCAGCCACACCAGGAGTATCTGCTACCGTAAAGCTACCTTGAACCTTAGAAATAGCATTATTGTCATAATCAACTATATCTAAACCAGCTAAAGTAACTTCGTAGAAGTAGTTTCCACTAGTTATGAAACCAGTTAAATCAACACCTTCAGCAGAACCTTTATTAGAAAAGAATGAAGCAATTGCAACATTTAAGGTGCTTCCAGCAGCAACATTCTTAGTAACTGTTAGTGCATCTGATTCAGCATTTTCCCAGGTTCTTTGGAGTAGATTTCCACCACTTGTATAGTAATTTACTGTAAGAGTCTGTGCAGGCAATGTCATTACGACATTGGTGCCATCTGAAGTCCAATTAACAGTAAGTGTTGTTTCAAGCAAACGTTCACCACTGTCTTGTGCAGCATCAGAGCCATCATAGAGCTTCATCGTAACGGTTGCCGTGCCGCTTGAACCTGCAGCTGGAATACTATCTAATTCAAAGCTAATATTAGGTGAAAGTCCTGTATTAGAATCTGAAGAAACTATATTGGATAGATTAGTCTGATCCATAGTTCCGCCTTCTAGATTTGCATTAAGAGTAGAACCTGATACTGATGTGTATATTTTGTGGGTATTAGTACTACTCGAATCACTATTTAAATAATCCGTCAAAGTAGCGCTACTTTGACTTAGACGAAAACCATCAATTGGCAATTTAGTTACAACTGAGTCGTTATTGATAGAAGATTGGCTATCTCTTAAATCAATTCTTTCAATACTCTCAATTCTATTTCTCCAACCTATTTCTGTATTGCCATCTGAATCCGTCCAAGTTTCTTTTAAAGATATTACTTTTTGCAGATCTATACCTGAGTAGTCAGGACTTCCATCACCATCGTTATCATCATAAGTGAGATTTTGAGTACTCATTCCTGCCATGATGATGGTATCTTCTCCTCCACCACCAGTAGCAAACTCAGGGAAAGTTGTTAGATTTGTAAAATCTAAAAAGTCATCTCCTGACCCCCCATCAAGAACATCGTTTCCTTCACCTACTACCAGAACATCTGCTCCTGCACCACCATCTAATGAGTCAGCACCGGGTCCACCATCTAAAGTATCATCCCCAGCATCACCAAAAATAACATCAT
>CAYLUE010000053.1:0-4231 GCA_964386795.1 uncultured bacterium | reverse complement strand
TCTTCATTGGCCATTGCAAAATGTTCGAAATCAAAACCTATTTCTTCTGCGATTGCTCTAAAATCAATATCTGCCATAGCAGACTGAACTGCAGAGATTTGTTTTAGAACTAGTTCTACAAGTTCTGTACTTACTAAACCATCCGTTCCTAAAAAGGAAGTTTCGGCAATTGATAATCCACCAATATTGTCGGAGATATCATCGTTTACATCGATGTATACACTAAAAGCAACACCTCCTGTCTGAACTGAATTCTGCCAATCAAACCAATAGCCTCCCCACGGCTGTTTTATCAACTCAATAGAGGAAAAAGTCATACCGACAAATAAAAATTCATAAAGGTTATCTTTATTACCGTCTTGTGGGTTTTCGTAGTCTAAACTTTCTACTCTTGGAACATATATGGTTCCGTCTGTAGTTACCGCAAAGTTTTGCCACAGAGCATCATTATCAGTACCTGTCGCATCATGAACGGCTTCAAACCACACATAATCACCATTAGGAAGTTGTTGGATCTGTACAGGGTTTCCATCTGAATCAGTTATCGTGACTGTTGTTGCCCCTATATCTACTTTACCTAATACTCTATCGTACTGAGCTCCTAAACTAACTAAGTCATCAGCGCTCATTTCACTGGCTTGTACATCTAAGAGTACTCCTAAAATACCATAACCATCTGGGTATCTATCTGGATTGTTACCAGCTTCACCTCCTGTTGAAACTACTAGTGTGTGGTCTTCAAAATCACCAGTTCCTTGTACAAAGCTAACTTCAGAGGCTTTTAATGAAGGCACATTAAAACCTGTATGAGAAGAGCTTCCCAAACCGATTTTATCTACCCCTGGGGTAAAATCCGCAATGATAGGAATATCCGACCAATCTAGTTCTTTGCTAAAATCTAGAACTCCATCTCTGTTTTCGTCAAATCCAGTTATACCTCGTACTTCACCTCCTCCAGGTTGCGAATGATCCCTTATACCAAAATTAACTGGAGACATTTGATAGGACTGCCTAAATATGAATGTGTCCGATCCAGCTCCTCCTTCTAAGTAGCCATGACCACCCCAATCCCTTCCGGGATCTAAAACATCATCTCCACCATTCCCTTTTATATATTGGAAAGTATGAGAGCTAACTTTAATATAATCATCACCTTCTGTTCCTGAAATACTCTTTACGGCCTCTTCATTACCTATCCTTTTAGGTACTTCATCTAAAGAAAAAACAGGTGCATTTGTTAAAAGACTAACAGCATCGCTAGGGTTTTGAGCATTATTAGCTTGTGATTCTATTTGAATAGATAATTTTTTCGTTATAGTGTCTATACCATTGGTAGCTGTAATCTCGAATTCATACTTATTATCACCATTGGCATCACCCGGATTATCATAAGAGGGTCTTTCAAGAAAAAGTACTCTGGAAGCATATAACCCAAATTTATCTGCATCAGCTCCCCCTGTAATGGAGTAAGTAATGGTTCCTGCTTCTGGATTGATTAAATCTTTGGTTCTGTCATTGGGGTCAACTATAGTTATAGACTTTGCACTTATATTAAAAGGGTTGCCCACAGCAAAAAAAGCTTCAACAGTTTTTCCATCTATGGTTAGTTTTTGAGCACTACCCACAGCAACTTCATTTTCATATTGTCCCCATCCAAATTCACCATCGGTAGGATTACCATCCTGATCCCAAGCAGTCATCCAATCAGGCCACTTAAGTTCTGGATCAGGACCATCCTCAACCACTATTAAGACATCCATAGAAGTTGAAGTCTGTTCACCACCTTGTGAAGGCTGTGTTCTAACTACTAACTTCAGTTCATAGATATTGTCTAGATTAGAGTCTGCTGGATTCTCATAATCAAAAGCATCGTTTCTTAATACAAGGTAAAAATCAGTTATACCTGTGTCTTGATCAAACTTTTGCTCAACCCAAAATTTACCATTGTCTTTTATTAAATTACCGCCTTCGTCTCTTTCTCTTAGTTCTACCCATGCTTGACTACCTGCAGGTACATTAATATTTAATTTATAACCATTACTGACTTCAATCTCTGTTTGATTTTCGTCATCCCAAAGCCAATAACGTGCAAAGTCTATACTGTGTTCTGCGGTCGTTATCACTTGCTGGGTTGCATCAAGTGTTGCATAAGATTCTGTTACAGTCCTGAAATCTTTCCATTGTGGAATTTTTAATTCCATTTCTATAACTTCGGTATAGTCCCCTTCAGTTACACTAACTTCAACTAGATAGACACCATTGTTGTCCGCATCATCAGCAATGATATTACCTTGTTCATCTGAACTAGGTGCAGTATCTTTAAAACTTAATGTTCCTTGATCGTCAATGCGGAAACGATCACCATCAGCTCCTCCAGTTATAGCAAAAGTAAAATCTCCAGATTCTTTAATTCTAGGGTTCATTTGACCCCAAGGACTCACTAACCACTCTAAGCCCTGAGTCGTAGTCAATTCAAAAGTTTTACCATTGACTTCAACTGTTTTTACTGTAGAAACTGGTAATCCAGCTGCTGAGCTTGGTAGCCAAATCTCGTCATTTTCATACTGAATACTTTGATCTACGAATTTAGTAAATTTATCTAAAGTGAAATCAAGAGCTGCTGTTGCAAGGTTCTTAAATAATTCGCCTCCTTGAGCAAAGAAGGCATCAATCATGTCCTTAAATAGGGTAATAGCATCATCCGTAGTAGTTAAAGCAGTCATAAGCGTGGCTACTTCTGATTCATTTCTAGCTTCTGCCAGAGCCATATAAACACCCAAATCGCCTTGTGTAGACTGCCAGTTGTAGGTAGTAAACTCATTTCCCCAATTACCATCAGTTATTTGTAGGTTAGGATCTTTTAGATAAGCCTTAATTTGATCAGCTGTTAATTGCCATTGACCTGAGTTTCCTTCTAATCTATTTCCATTAGAATCAAATCTAAAACGCTCATTGTTATAAGTGAAGTTAATAGATTGTTCCCATAGCTCCTGTCCATAAGAATCAAAAGGAATCCAACGTGTATAGGATTCAGCAAATGTAGAAGCCCTTGAGTACTCCATACCCATATCAACCAATTGATCTAGTTGGGTATCTGATATTTGTGCTAATGGTTTACCCACCATATCTTCGATCAGTCTAGCCATCTTAACCATGGACTCAGCAAAATATTTACCAACCATATCTGTTACACCGCCATCTGGGCCAAAGTGGACTTTTCCATCAGCTGAACCATACGGGTCTTGAGAATCCATAACATCGGACATAATCACTGCCCATTCACCCATAGTTTTTGTTGCGCCTAAAAAGGTAACAGTTTCGCCATCATAATCATCTAAACTTTTAAAACTCGTGAAGTTGGTAGCCGGATCAAAGCCCATTTCTGCAAGAATGGTGTTTTTAATCTCTAAAACAATTGCTGTTACTGCCTCATTAATTACTGCATCAAATTGGCCGGTTCCATCTTTCTTCATTTCAAATAAGTTATCTAAGTCAGTAGAAGAAAGAATGGCTTCAACGATTTTGTCATTAAAAGTTTCACTGGCTTGTGCCAGTAAAGCTTCAAAACCTTCCAATTCAATAGAAATTCTTGGTTGCGATTTTAGATCGACATTACTATCCCAGCTAGAATAACGTAGTACTTCGGTTCCGAAGGAGAACAAGTTAGTTATATTTTTCCGAACTGTAGGAGCTATTTCCGTAGTGAAATATTCAGAGACTTTCTTAGATACCTCTCCCAAAGTAGATACCATGATATTTCTAGCTTGAGCCGTGAGTGCTGCTTTAGCTTGGGCATCACTAGTTGCACCATAAGCTAAAGCTATCGGGTCAAAGTTAGTGATATTATCAAATGCTTCATCTAATCCATAAGCTTCAGCTACTTTGCTAAGTGCTTGTTCTAAAGTAACACCACTTTTCGCATAAGCCCTTGAAACCTGTGTACTTACAGGGCTAATTACTAAAGAATCTGAGCCAGCCGCACCTGTTGCCGATACAATTAATTTGAAGTCATGGTCGTTAGGCTTACCTGTACCTAAATCATACCCTCCGCTTACGAGAAGGACATCTCCTTCAGATAAGGTAGCATCTAATTCAAACGCACCAGTCTTATCTGTTGTTGTAAATGGCTCACCAGCATCCTGAACACCATTATTGTTAACATCATGCCAAATTGTGGCACCAACTAAATAACCGTCAATTGCTTGGCCTTTAGGTAGTGTAGGACCATCTT
>CAYLUE010000052.1:0-10310 GCA_964386795.1 uncultured bacterium | reverse complement strand
CCAATATTGGCCTTAGGAGAAACTAAAGCTGTAGGATGAATGGAAATTTGATTTAAACCACTTGGCGATCAACGACTGTAGCTTTAAGCTTTCCTTCCGCTACAAGCTTATCTTCTACATATGCCTTACCCACAAGTAAAGCTGTGCCTAATCTAAATTTTTCCAGAATCATTTCAAGCCTAAGTTGATCACCTGGAATAATAGGGTGTCTAAATCTTGAATCAGATAGAGATGAGAAAAACATATTTTTTTCCATCGGGTTATCAACGCTATTTAAAACCAAAAAACAGCCCGCTTGACACATTGCCTCTAATACAAGAACGCCAGGCATAACTGGTTGATTGGGGAAATGGCCTTGAAAAAAAGGCTCATTGATTGAGACATTTTTATATGCAGTTAGTTTTTCACCTGGTACAATATCTACAATTCTATCTACTAATACAAATGGATAGCGATGAGGGAGCAGTCGTATAATGGAATTGATATCAAACATAGTCTGTGTGGTAGGTGGACTTGGATATTTTTGTTTATTTATTTTTTTCTTATAGACCTTTTTGATTTCTTTTACGAGTTCAACATTAGCAGCATGGCCACTTTTAGAAGCAATCACATGGCCCTGAAGAGGCATTCCAAGTAGGGCAAGGTCACCAATAAGATCCAATGCTTTATGTCTTACAGGTTCATTCTCAAATCTAAATTCAGTTCCTCCAAGTGTACCATTTGAACCAAGGCTTATTTTCTTATCAATCCCAAAAAGCTCGCTAAGTGTTTCAGCTTCATTCTCATCTATGGTCTTATCTACTATGACAACCGCATTATCAATATTCCCACCTTTAACTAAACCCTGCTCTTTAAGATTTTCTACTTCACTTAAAAAGCAAAATGTTCTGGCAGGAGCAATTTCAGTAGCAAAGTTTTTTTCCAGCTGGTCCATTGTTGTAAACTGGGTACCAAGAGTTTTGGATTCATAATCTAGCATAAATGTTACTCGAAATTGATCAGAGGGCATTATATGTATATCAACGCCTCTTTCTGGATCAGAATAACCGACGGCTTCATCAATATGAAGGTAATTTTTTGGGATATTTTGTTTCACTACACCAGATTTCAATAAAGCTTCAACAAAATCAATCGCACTGCCATCCATTACTGGCGGCTCTTTTTCACTTAACTCAATTAATACATTATCCAATCCAATTCCTACGCATGCAGCAAGCGCATGTTCGACAGTATGAATTCTTACGCCATTTTCTTCAATTGTGGTTCCTCTAGAAATATCAACAACATGATCAATATCTGCCTTGATCTCAGGGCACCCGTCAACATCCATTCTTTTAAATCTAATTCCAAAATCTTCAGGGGCAGGTTTAAATGTTATTTTTGATTCAACACCGGTGTGCAGCCCGGTACCAACGCATGATGTTTCTTTTGCTATTGTTCTTTGATTTTTTATAAAACTCATAAATTAATTATTAATTTTTTCTTCTATTTTTACTATCCTCTTTTTCAGTCTTTCAACATCAAAATAAATAGCATCTCTTTTATTTTTTTCTTTAATCTCTCTGGCAGGTGATCCAGAATACATTTTTCCACCTGGTAAATCTTTTGTTACAGCTGTGTAACAAGCAAAAATTGCTCTGTCGCCAATGGTAACATTATCAATAGCTCCCGCTTGACCTCCAAAAGCACAAAATTCACCTATTTTTGTACTACCGGCAATAGTTACATGTGCAGTTAATAAACAACCTCTTCCAACAGAAACATTGTGGCCAATTTGTACGCCATTATCAAATTTGCACATCTCGCCTACCGTTGTGTCAGCAATAGTACCACGATCAATGGTAGAATTTGCACCAATTTCTACATTATTCCCAATAACAACCTTCCCAATTTGAGGAATCTTAATATGATCATCATTAACAGAAATATAGCCAAACCCATCGGCTCCAATCACTACACCAGAATGCATAATACAATTCTCACCTATGATTGAATTAGGATAGATATGAATATTGCTATATAGCTTGGAGTTGTTTCTAATTATTGAATTGCTATCTATTACATTGTTAGCTCCAATAGATACATTATCTCCAATAACCACCTTTTCTCCAATAACGACATTTGGGCCAATATTTGTATTTAGTCCAATTTTTGCAGATGATGATATTATTGCAGATTCATGAACCCCTTTATATTGATCATTATCTACTTGATAATAATTTAATATTTTAACAAAAGCTAATCTCGGATCATCAACAATAATTCCATTGGTATTTTTTATCAATGATTCGTCTGAAACTAAAATTGCAGAAGCATGGGTCATGTTAAGATATTTATGGTATTTTTTTTTATAAAGATAGGTTATAGTTCCTTTTTTCCCATTATCTAAAGAGGATACCCCACTTATTGATAATTTAGGATCTCCAACCACTCTGCCTTTGACAAGATCGCCTAACTCTTTAAGGGAAGCCATTATTTGTTATTAATTTTTGGTATCAGATTTTTTCTTATCAGAAACGCTGTATTTCCTCAATTCAAGTAATACATCATCAGTGAGATCATGTGTTGGATTACCATATAAAAGAGAGGTTGAGCCATCAATAATAAAATCCATTTTTTTAGCAGCAGCAACCTTATCAACAGCACGCTTGACCTTTTGCAAAATTTCCATCTCTAATTGCATTTGCATTCTATACATACTACCATCAGGTCCAGCAACATCTACTTGAAATTTTTGCAACTGAGTTTCTTTGGAAGCAATTTCAGATTCTTTCTCTTTTCTCCATTCAGGGCTACTCATAAGTCTTTGGGTTTCAAAAGCCTGTTTAATGCTATCTAGCTCAACAGCCATTGATTGATACTTCATATTAGCCTGTCTAAGCACTAATTGAAGTTGAGCCTCAGCATCCTTGAATTCTTCTAATTCAGTACGAATTCTATCTGATTGCACAAATCCTATTTTTTGAGCAAATAATACTGAAGATATTATTTGTAAAATAAAAACAGCCATTGTGATTTTTCTAGGTATCACATCTACCTCCTTAAATTAATATTTAATTTCCAAAAATTATTGTGTACTCCCACCCTTGAGGTTCACCATTACCTGTAATATCATCAAATCCATAGCCAACATCAAATCCAAGTTTTCCAATCATAGGCATAAAAAACCTGATGCCAATACCTGCTGATCTTTTTAACTCTAATGGGTCTGTCCGTACATATCTCAAAGTGCTCATTAAACGAGTGTCGTGCCATACATTTCCTGCCTCAGCAAAAAGCATTGCGTAAACAACAGGGTTCTCTGAAAAAGGAAACCTAAACTCTGTTGTATACTTAATCATGGTATTTCCTCCAATGCCACGACCATCGCTACTTAGTGGTCCAATGGAATTATCTGGATATCCGCGAAGCATAGTTCCATATGGAATACCATTTCCTCCCATTATGAATCTTTCATAAGGCGGAATATAGGTATATCCCTTATTGTTTACGCGTAACATCTTTATGGTGCCTATATTTAAAGAACTATTAAGAACAAATTTCCAGAATGTAGGGGTATACCAATCTAATTTCAAAATATGTTTATGGTAATGCTCATCTCCTTTAAAAATGCCACCTGAAAAAGTTGAGGTAAGAATTGCGCTTGAACCTTCCGTGGGAAATTCTGCACGATCACGACTATCTCTGCTAATATTCTGCGTCAGACTAATACCTGTAGATTTACGAAAATCTCCAACATATTCACTTAACAGCGCATCATCATCGCTAAAGTATTCTGCTTGCCTAATTCTTAAGTCCCAAAATGCTCTAAAATAATCATCTGGCCATTTTAATCTTCTACCCCACTGGATTGATCCCCCTCGAGATAATTGATTAAATGGGTAAAAATAGTATGAATTTCCGGCGCCTCGGAAAGTGTAAAAAAGAGAAAAACCAACCCTATTGGGAGTATCTCGGAACATGGGATCTACAAACCTAACTTGAACGCTTTCGTATTTACCTGGCTGCCCATAATAGTTGCCCATTGATACTTGCGTGCCAACATTAAAACCAAATGATAGTATCTGACCTTTGCCTCTAAAATTATTAAACTCAAGGTTTCCTCCTCCTGTCATTCCATACATACCAGATACGCCAATATTTGCACTGGCTCGGTCAGATGATTTTTCTTGAAGAGTAATGTCTAGGTCAATCTCATCTTCATCTACGGGAACAACATTTGGAGCTAATGAGGTTGGGTCAAAATAATTCAAAACATGTAATTTCCGCATACTTGTTTGAAGTAAAGTCCTTCTAAATAAGTCGCCAGGGAAAACATCAAGTTCTCGACGAACAACATTTTCTCGAGTTTTAGAGTTTCCATAAATATTTATATTACGCACGTACACTTTATTGTTTTCGGTTACAGAAAAATGCACATCCATTGAATCATTGCCAGCAGGTGTGAAAAAAGGCTCTATATTGCTATAAAGATATCCCCTGTCCATGTATAGGCTTTGAACATCTTGATAAACTGCATTTTCAAAAGCTGACTTATTAAAAACATCTCCTTTTTTCAAATTCAATGCACCCTGTAGCATACTTTCATCATAAAGAGAGTTACCTTCCCATGAGAAATTTCTAAATTTATATTTTTCACCTTCTTGAACATTAATTTGTACAATGAGGCCTCGCTTTTTCTTATTATAATAAACACTATCAGAGGAAATCATAAAATCCCGATGTCCTTCATCTTTATAAAAGGTATTTAGCGTTTCAAGATCTTCGACAAATTTCTTTTTGTCAAATGATGAGGCCCAAAATCTCCACCATGTACGAATTTTTGTATCTTTTAACTGTCTTCTTAGCTTATATAAGGTCAATTTATTTCTGATAATACTAGGAATAGGAATCCATTGTTTTGTTGCGAGCCAACCAAAATTATTCTTACCGCTTCCTGAAATAATAATATCTTTTATTTTCATTTTTTTACCTTCTTCTATAGTAAAAATAATATTATTTCTTTGTGAATTTTCATCGTCAATAGGCTTCATCAGCCCATTAACTTTTGCAAGAAAATATCCTTCCTCTTTATATAATTTTTCTATTTTATTTATCGAGCTATTTATAAAGTTGGGTTTTATCCTCATTCCAACGCGATACGAAAGAACTTCTTTAATTTTTTTATCTCTAATTTTTTTATTTCCATCGAATTCTATTTTTGATAAAACTGGTGATTCTTTAACAAAAATTGTAATGGCAATTCCATCAGCTGATTCGCCATTAAATTCAATTTGCACATCACTAAATACGCCTAAATCCCATAGCCTTTTAACTGCTCGACGAAAATCCTCAGCAGTTACAGTTTGGTCTTTCTGCAATCCGGCTGTATATAGCACCATGTTGTTGCTGGTAGAACTGTTTCCTTCAATCTTAATATTATCTAACTGAAAAGATGGGGGTGCTTGTGCAATAAGAAATGAGGTTAAGATAAAAATGGTTAGTTTTTTCATGCGGTTATCTGTTCAGCAGTTTGGCCAAATCTCCTTTGCCTATTTTGATAATCATAAATTCCATTTAATAGCGCTTCTTCTCTAAAGTCTGGCCAATGCGTATCTGTAATTAGTAATTCAGAGTATGCAGCCTGCCAAAGCAAAAAATTGCTTAAACGAAATTCTCCTCCAGTCCTTATTAAAAGATCTGGATCTGGAATGTCTTTAGAATAAAGCTCTTTGCCAATTAAATTCTCATTAATATCATCAAGTGCTATTTCTGATGATTGTATCTTTTTACCTATACGCTTAAAAGCCCTGATCAGTTCCTGCCTACTTCCATAGCTTAATGCCAATATTAAATTAAGACCAGAGTTGTTTTGAGTTTTAGCTATACCATCCAATATATTTTTTCTAGTGTCATTGGGTAAGTCATTAATATTGCCTATAGTTGAAAGTTTTACATTATTTTTGTGCAAATTATTTATTTCTTTTTTTATTGTTGATAAAAGCAGTTTCATAATTGCAGAAACTTCTGATTGTGGCCTTGACCAATTTTCACTGGAAAATGTATAAAGAGTAAGATGTGAAATACCAATTTCACCACAAACTTGCACAATTTCCCGTACAGAATTTATACCTTCGCGATGACCGTGCGCACGCGGTCTATTTTTCAATCTTGCCCAGCGCCCATTACCATCCATAATGATTGCAATATGCCTAGGTAAATCGCCATTACTAAAAACTTTGTCTCTTAAGCTGTTATTCACTTTAAATAAATATATTATTGATTATTATATTCGTAAAATTAGCGCTTATTGTGCTTCTAATGAATAATTAATCTTTTTCATAAATTTCAGCGGTATGATGATCAAAGCTCAACAAATCTTCAGGAATTGAAACATTCGTAAACTCTGATTTACACTTATAACACTCTATTGAATCTTCCACTTTTCTATAGAGATATACATCAACAATAAAAAGGGCTAATAAACTAAGTCCATAAGTTATTGGTACCAATAATGCCCCAATCAAGATAATGATACATCCAATTGCTTGGTTGAAATCTTTTTTCTTATATAAATGCTTACATCCACATTCTGGGCATAAGGGTGATTTGCTATCGATAAAATAATCTTTTTCTACTTTTTTCAAAGAGGAAATCCATATTGTAGTAAATAATATTTAAATATTATATCCCCAAATAGAATAGAAATTATTGAAACATATAGCAAGCCCGTCGCACTTTGTGTTGCTTGTAGCTTTAAAGTTCGCCATACAAAGTAGTTGATAAGGATGGGGAAAATATTCCCCATAAATAATGCCACTAATATTAATAATCCATCAAATTCAAATATAAACGACCATGTATTTTTTGATATTCCATATGGATCTACATATTGATTATAGCTTAAATAATAGAGATCCCAAAAAATTCTAATAATTAATAAAATCCAAAGTAGCATTGTGGCTTTTTTTAATAATGATATTGGTAAAGCAATAACATTTAAATACCAATGTCCTAATATCATTGCAAAAAAAACTCCGGCAGTAATCATTGACCCAATCATAATAGATACGGATGCTTGAAGGTATATGTCGGACTGAACAAGATATCTCATAATATATAATAATGTAAAACAGCCCAACAATGATATTGTTGTTATAATAATATTATGGATTTGATTTCTATTCCAATAATAAGCCGTAAGGGTTCCTAATAATAGTAACCAGACAAGCAGCATAATCTCTGTAAAATAATCAACAGCAATAAAATGATATGCAATAGCTCCTAATGATCCAACAATGCAGCATTTTCCTAAATTAAATCTATAAAAACCTTGGTCAATTTTTTGTAATGGCACGATCCAAAAGTAGATTGGATAGATTGAAGCATAGCCAATGAATATTATTACAATTGAATGCGTAAAATAATTAAACATCTATTATGTCAATTATTTTCTTAGCTATTTCCTTATATAAAATACTGATATGTGAATTAGGGTGCCTATCTACAATGGGCTTGCCTGAATCTGTAGTTTCCATAATATCTTGAGAAATGGGAATTTGCCCAAGCAAGGGTACGCCCAGTCTATCGCTTTCTGTTTTTCCGCCTCCCTTTTTAAACAAATCCATTCTGATTGTAAAACTACCATCTTCATTAATATTAACAGGCTGACCTTCAATAAATAAATTTGTGCCATTTTCAACCTTGCCATCTAAGAACAAACCTGACATATTTTCAATTACACCCAATACTGGCGTTTTAACTTTGCGAAACATATCTGCCCCTTTTGTCACATCTGCTAATGCAATATCTTGGGGAGTTGTAATAATAAGAGCTCCATCCATTTTTAATTTTTGAGTTAGAGTTAACTGTATATCACCGGTGCCAGGAGGAAGGTCTAATATCAAATAGTCTAATTCTCCCCATATTACATCGTAAAAAAATTGCTCTGTCATTCTTGCTACAAGAGGACCTCTCCAAATAGTAGGGGATTGGTTACCGCTTATAAAACCAAAACTCATAACTTTCATTTTTAGATGATCTAGGGGTAATAATTTTCTATCTTTATTTAATTCAGGCTGCTCATCTAACCCTAAGATCATTGGCAAAGAAGGACCATAAATATCTAAATCAAGTAAGCCTACTTTTAATCCTATATCTCGTAAAGATAAGGCCAAATTAACAGCAACAGTTGATTTTCCTACTCCACCTTTTCCGCTTGATACAGCTACTATATGTTTAATCCCCGATAAGGTTGATGGGCCTTGTGAAGGTGCTGTCTGATGGGTCTTTTGAGGTTCTGAAGCATCCTGATTAATAGTAATAGCAATCTGTTTAAAGTTAGTCTCTATATTTAATAAGGTTTTAATATCATTAATTACCTTGTTTTTCTTTTCTTCATTTTGGCTTTTAATATTCAACTCTATAGATAGAGCTTCATCATTAATATTCACTTCATTAATCATACCAAATGAGACAATATCTCTACTAAATCCCGGGTACGAGATTTGTTTTAATAAATTAATTATTTCTTCTTTTTTCATTGTAAATAAAACGGCTGTTAAAAACAGCCGTCTACTAAATTACCTTAATAATGGCTTTTAACTTTATTATGAAAACCATTTAGCATTAATTTCAGTATATTTACTCCATTCCTCTGGAAGTTCGCTTTCATCAAAAATTGCTTCAACAGGACACTCCGGCTCACAGGCTCCACAGTCTATGCATTCATCAGGATCAATATATAGCTGCTTTCCTTCAGGGTCAAACCCATCAGCTTTTGCCTCTTCACCAGCCCCTGTCTTATCTTCAGGTCCATGTATGCAATCTACAGGACAGACTTCCACGCAAGCCGTATCACATGTACTCACACATGGCTCCGCTATGACATAAGTCATGACTATCTCCTTTTTTTAAAGTTCTCGAAGCCCTGCAAATTATGTGGTTTTTTATTTTCTTAAAAGACTTTTGCTATCAAAAAGTAATTACTATTAAATTCCCACTCTAATTAGCTAATGAAAAAATGAACGAAGAATACAAATACGACCATTATAAATCCGTACCTGATCCAGCTAGCAATGTAAATTTTAAAAAGAAGAAACCTAAATTAATTGCAGTTGTGGATGAAGATAATTGTACGGGCTGCCAAGTCTGTGTTCCATTTTGCCCTGTTGATTGTATAGAACCTGTTCCAAATGAAAAATATGAAATTCCTATTCCCCCTGTACAAGTACGTCATGATGAATGCATTGGGTGTCAAATTTGCGCTAAAGCTTGTACGGCTTTAACCTGGGATGCTATTAGGATGATAAAAACTGAGGAATTTGAAGAAATCTATGATACAGAAGTTTCTGATTAACTAGCTAATAATCCTTCTACCTCGCTATTTATACTTTCACCTTTAATCACAAATATTTCATTTAATAATCTATTTGGTTTAATGATTAAATGCAGGGGAACTCCCCACTTTCTATTATCAGCTAATTTTTTTCTAAATTTGTAAAATAATGTATTTGTATTCAAATTTTCACTTTTTGATTCTATTTCACCATGAATGATTTTCATATTCAATAGATATTTATTTATAAATCTATCTGACTCTTTTATTGAACAAAATTGCATAATTAATGAAAAATCTATATCGATATTATATCTATCATAATATTTTTTTAATTCTATTGCTTCGTAATCACAATTAGGGCACCATGCTGCAAAAAAGGAAATAAATTGAGGTTTGTTGGTAGAATATAAAATTTTATCAACTTGAGGTATTAATCTCATAGCCTGAATAGATTTCTTATCATTAATTTTTTCAATTGATGAATATTCATGCTCTTTAATCATTTATTTGTATCCTACAATTATTAAAACGATTGCTAGAGATAAAAGTGCAATATTTCTGTAAAAAATAAATTTTTGAAGGATATTTGGATTTTTCAGGTCACTATGGATTAATAGTGCTCTTGAAATGTGGGTAAATGCAATCGCTAAAAGACCTATAATTATTTTCAAATGCATCCATCCATCCTGTAAAAAATGTGTTTGCTCTATCATCATTAATACGCCAGTTAAGGGTATAAAAAACGAAGCCGGCATTTCTACTTTCGTAGAAAGATCAAGAATTAGCTTGTGATCCATGCTGTCATTTTTTGATAGAATTATTGATATAGCTAATGCTACTCCAAACCAAGACGCCATCCCTATAAAGTGTAGAATTTTAATAATTATGTAATAGGACATCATTTATCTTATTGATTTAACATTTTTTCGATTTCAGATTTTACTTTATTTTTTAACTCATCAATATCAATATTTTCGTAATCTTTTTGCTC
>CAYLUE010000051.1:0-10786 GCA_964386795.1 uncultured bacterium | reverse complement strand
CAATTGTTGAACAGATAGGGTCAGCTGAATCCGTTGATCAAACGAACTCCACTAATAAAAAAGCTGACCCTACTGTAAAAAATATTACAAAGAAAAATAATAAGGTACGAATAAAAAAGAAAGTTGAGCTCAAGACCGGAGAGGTTATTGTTGGTTATTTAATTGATAATAATTATAATCATGCTATAATTTATTCATCAACTATTGATACCGTGATGATCCAAAAAGAAAAAATAAATACCATTACCGATTACATTGATATGTCTAAAACAAATGAACAACCGCGTTGGGTTCAAGAAAGAATAAAAAAACCCAAAAATAATCAACCACAGGGATTACCATCAATGGAGGAATTAAAGCAAGCTGGCGAAGCCATAGGTATTTTGGCAGTAATGATAATTTATTTAATGTTTGAGTTTAATTCAGTATGATTAAAATAATCACATTCATTTTTCTAGCTACTTGTGTTTCAGCGCAGGTACAGTATGACCCTAATACTGGTGAGCCTATAACCGAAAAGTTCGACCCTAATACCGGTGAGCAAATAGAACAGAAGTTCGATCCCAACACTGGAAAGCCGCTGGAAAAGAAGAAAGAAGGGATGACTGCAAAAGTTACCCTCACTACTGGTGATATTATTCAGGGAAAATTGGTTAGTCAAGACCAGGAAAAAATAGTAGTTGCATCTAAAATGGTGGGCACCGTGACCATTGATAGGGCTAATATTAAGAGCATATCCTTAGGAGGCATTCCGCTGTCTTCAAGGCGTGCCAATAGTAGCCCTGCTATGTCAGGCGTGAGTACAAACAACCCATCAAATAATAAACTTTTTAATTATGAAGCTATTGCAAGTCGAGCCTTAGGTGAGGCTAATAGAAGAAATAATAAATTATTAAATACTGCGATCGGAACAGGTGCATGTGCCATCGTGCCCTTTATTTCTCTTCCTGTAATGGCAATAGCAATTGTAGGGGATGTTGGCATACCAGAATCAGATAGTGAGTTCTATTATGCTTTAGATTCAGAATCAAAGAAAATATATAATGATAAATACAAAAAAGAGACACGCAAGCTACGAACTAGACAATGCTTTACGCCCACCCTCCTTGTTGGAGCAGCTTTCGTTTTTATCATTTTTCAAGGGTTTTAAAAATATTTATATAGAACCAATTCTTATTAAATTTTAAGCAGTAATGTTTAAAATCATTTTATTATTATCCACTTTTATTATAACGAATGAAATATCAATCGGTGAAATTTCATTTAATATCGTTACAAAAGGAACCTCTGATAGGCGCTATATTTGGCTACATGGTGATGAGCAAACCGCCAAGATGGCACTAGAAAATCACATGCGTCACAATCAAGGGGTTGCCTATTTTATAAACAATGACCGCAGAGAGGTTTTGGTCGCTGGAGCAATGATTGATCCTAATCGAATCTTTTCTTCCATGGGAGCAAAAAAGAATATGCAAAAATATAATCCGCAATGGCCTTCAAAAAAGAAGAGAGCTATTTTGCATGCGATGGATCAAGATAGAGAAAATTTTTTAAATACCATTTTCCCAGAGAATGGTGAAGTGCTGATTGCGCTTCACAATAATTTTAAAGGTTATAATGTAAACCAGGAGCTAGCCAAAAGTGATACAGTATCAATAAAAAAAGATCAAAATCCACGCGACTTCTTTTTGTGTACGAATCGAAATGATTTTGAGATTCTTTCTAAGTCGCCTTATAACGTGGTATTGCAAGAGAGCTATCCCGCTAAAGATGATGGTTCATTATCGTGGGCTGCAGTAAAATGGGGCGTAAGATATGTAAATATAGAAACACGCCTTGGATGGTTAAGCATGCAAAAACGAATGCTAAAATATGTAAACGAGAACCTACCTTAGATTAATCGGTTTTGAATTAATAGCTCCCGATTAGTAAACACCTTGCGATTTATAGTATCATCTAAATAGCCCATCATCACCGAATGCCCACTGACTCCTTTTGGCTGATTGATATCATCCACAGCAGTAAGGTGAATCGGCCGGTTTCCAATACTAATAAACGCAGTATTCTCATTGCACACATTTAATTCGTTAGGTTGAGAATTTTTTATTGAAGACCAGTTGTATTGAATAAGATAATCACTTTTTGATTCCCCAAATGTGAGATCAGCATTTTCTTTATCAATTGGGGCGCCGGTATATAAAGGCAATACAATCTGCAGGACTACCCATGGCATAGAATTGGCTTCAATATGTACATAAAAGGATTGATTTTCATATAACCCAATGGCGTGTTGTATGCCATTAGTATTGACCAGAATATTATAATGACTCAATCGAATACCTGTATTATTTTTCCAAAATACAACCGCCTCATCTTCTAGAAGTGATTTAAAATCTGGATTAAACTCTTCAGAGAATGATTTTATTTTTTCCATCCACTCCATTGTATTGGATATGATTAATTTGGGCTGGGTTGCTTTTTTAGCACCGTCAAAATCAGCATCACCTGTTATAATTATCGAACATCCAAGGGTCCAGGCACCAAGTGCAGCAACCTCAGACTCAGGAAATGGTAGCGTTTCTATCATGATTCTATCGCTTGGCCTTACGCCTAATGATATAAACCAATTTGCTGCTTGCTGCGCCATTCTATATAGCTTATCTGAAGTTAAACCAAGCTGCGCATAAACCATCTTTTCACCATACTTAATGTTTTGCCCATCAATTAAGGATCTCAAGTTTGGATAAGGCACCATGTATTCAATGGGCTCTACATTGCCAATGCATTGAGCTTGATATATTTGTTTTTTTAGATCAGTCATGCGATTAATGATTATAATGAGATTTCACAAAGAAATCCTGTAAATTTGTTTTCTGATTAATGATTTAATTTACCTTTGACAAGTTCAATTATTACAAAAACAATTTTTTATCTTGCTAGCGTAATAATCGTTATTTTTATTTATTCATGCGCAGCAATTGCTCCTCCAAGCGGAGGGCCTGAAGATAAGACTCCCCCCGAATTTCTAACTTCGGCACCAGAATCTGGAAGCACCGGTTTTAATGGGGGAGAGGTAAGATTGCAATTTTCTGAGTATTTAGATAAAAAATCAGTTAATAATGCAATATCAATCTCACCCCTTACCGAACCTGCCGTTGAGATAAAATATAAAGATGATGAAATTCATTTGAATTTTCCCAATAGCCTAATGAATGATCAAACCTATATTATTACGGTTAACCGAAACTTGAAGGATGAAAGAAATGTGCCCTTAGATCAATCGGTTCAGGTAGCATTTAGTACTGGCAATACGATAGAAGATGGAAAAATTATGGGTAGAGTCTATGGAGAAGACAGGTATGCGGTTCATCTTTGGAAAGTCGATGCTGAGCTAGAGGATTCTCTATTGCTATCAAAGCCGCTATATATTTCAGAGGCAGATGATAACGGATTTTTTCAATTCAATTATTTATCAGCTGGTAATTATGCTACGCTTGCCGTAGAAAGAAGCGCCGCTGGATTGCCGCTAGTTCCCAATCGAATTATGTATGGTACTAGCCCAGAAAAGCTCTACAGCCTAACATCTAATGCGGTTATTAAAAACATACCTTTTATGACTCATCGTGAAATCCCTAAAATTAAATTAACCCATGTAGATTGGCAGGGCTCAAAGTGGGGATGGATTCATTTTAATCAAGATTTAGATAATTTCAATTTTGAAGAAATGATTATTATAGATTCAGATTCAAAAGAACAAAGACCGCGCTACTTTCAAGATAATCAAGATAGATCAAGATTGTTATTAATGCTTGATGATGCTCTTGCTAATGGGAAGGTTGATTTAATGATTGACAAGATCAGCTTAAATGGTAACTCTGAAATTCGTAATACAAAAATAAGCTTTAGAGCTTCAAATAAACCTGACACAACAAACATTGCTTTATTGAATCCACCACCATCATCGATAATAAATAAAGACAACAAGGACGGTCCTATTATCCCAATTATTTTTTCAAAACCGATTACTTCATTTTCCGATTCAGCACTTCGAATGATAGCTGATACAGATACTATGGCCATCAATATAGATTGGAACAATCCAACTGAATTTTCGTTTGTTCCTCCAGATGGCTGGAAAGAAAAAACAGACTATCGCTTAATGCTTTTTTCAGGAGAGTTAACCCCTATTGAAGGAAAATCATTTATCGATTCAATTAAATTTCTTGATTTTATTTCAAAAAAGAAGGTCGGATATGGTGGGCTAATGGGCTCTGTAGAACCTAGAAATAAATCCTTTTTACTTCAATTGAAATCAATTACTAATAATCCAGAACATTTCTTTTCTAATGTAAATTCCGATAATGAATTTTATCTAAAAAACATACCCGAAGGACAATATAAATTGATGATGATTAATGATGGAGATAATAATAAAGCATTTACCCCAGGATCAGTTAGTCCTTATAAAAGCAGTGAATGGTTTTATATATTCCCTGATACATTTGAAGTAAGGGCTAATTGGGATATTGATATTGGTAAAATGAAAATAGAGGATAATAATTAAATGTTTGCGGTAATTATTGCTGGTGGAAGAGGCACAAGATTTTGGCCTGCCAGCCGAAAAAATCAACCGAAACAACTTTTGAATATTGTGGGTGAACATTCTATGCTGCAGATGACGGTTGATAGGTTCCAAAAAATGAAGAATGTAGAAGATATCTATATTATTACCGGTGCCCATTTGGAGAAGAAAATAAAACAAACAATCTCAGGCGTCAGTCCAAAAAATATTATTATTGAACCTAGCGCAAAAAACACTGCACCTGCTATTGGTCTTGCTGCATTATATATTAAGCAGCGTCGCACAGATGCTGTGATGGGAGTGTTTCCCGCTGACCATTTGATTGTTGGGGCGCGAAAATTTTCTAAAGCAGTTAGATCTGCAATTCAAGTTGCAAATAAAAGAGAAACACTTGTTACTATTGGAATTCAACCGCATTATGCAGCCACAGGCTACGGCTACATACAATACAATCCAAAAAGCACTAATAAACATTTAAATGCATTTTCGGTAAAGACTTTTGCTGAAAAACCTCATCAAAAATTAGCAGAGCGATTTTTAAAAAGTGGGGATTTCTTATGGAATGGAGGAATGTTTGTATGGAATGTAGAGTCCTTTTTTAATGAGCTGAGCATTCATATGCCTGAGCTCAATAACCAACTACTGAAGATTGATAGCCGGATTGTAAAAAAAGAAATATTTTCAAGATTATGGAATAAAATAGAACCAGAATCAATTGACTATGGCTTGCTAGAAAAAACAAAAAATATTTTTGTGATTAAGGCTGAATTTGACTGGAATGACCTTGGCTCATGGAATTCTATTTTTGATATTTCTCGAAAATCAAAAGATAATAACGTAGTCCGCGGTCAGGGTGTTGTAGTGGATGGGAAAAACAATTTTATTGAATCGCCTGATCAATTCACCGCAATTATTGGTCAAAGCGATTTAGTTGTAGTAAGCACTAGCGATGCGACACTGGTTGTGCCTAGAGATCGAGTGGAAGAAGTAAAAAGGATTATTGAATACTTAGAAGCCAATAAAAAAAGCGATCTATTGTAGCTGATGGCAAAACTAAAGCCAGAAAAATTAATGATTTTATTTGAAGAGCTTGCTGAAAAAATGGGGATAAATATTGTCCAAGGCAAAGGCGATTTTCATGGAGGAATGTGCTCATTGAATGATGAATCATATATTGTATTAAATAAACTAAAACCGATAGATCAACGTTTAGGGGTTTTAGTAAGAGAATTCTCAAAGCTTAATTTAAAAAATATGTTCGTACAACCGGTGTTACGTGAATATATTATGGATACACAGCAAGAATTGCTGTAGTCCATCCATTTTTATTCTTGAAACAAACCATCTGATATCGTTACACTTTACCTTACCATCTTTTATCCGAGCCAGCAATTTATCAAACTATAAATTTTATAGGAATTGTTATGAAAGAATATTCAGCCAAAGATATTAGAAATTTTGCTTTAGTTGGACATGGCGGTTCGGGCAAAACTATGCTATCTGAGGCGATGTTATCTCGAGCAGGACTGATCAATCGTATTGGTTCAATTGAATCAGGTAATACCGTATCAGATTATCACCACGATGAGCACGAAAGGCAAATCTCTATACATTCCTCACCGCTGCATCTTGAATGGACAAATACAAAATTTAATTTAATTGATACCCCAGGTTATCTGGATTTTATTGGTGAAACAATTTCATCGCTTGCGGTTGTAGATGCTGCCGCTGTTATTATCCATGCCGTTAATGGAGTCGAGGTGGGGACCGAGCAGGTATGGAATTATGCAAATGAATATGGACTGACAAAAATATTGGTCGTGAATGGATTAGATCGAGAGCATTCAAAATTTGATGAAATTCTTAGTCAGGCTAAGGACCATTTTGGGTCAAATGTTTTTCCAATGCAATTGCCCGTAAATGCCGGTCCAGGATTTAACCAAATTATTGATGTTTTAAGAAATGAACTTATTACTTATGCAACTGATGGCAGCGGAAACTATAAAGAAGAACCATTACCGGATTCATTAAAAGAAAGGGTTAATTCTCTACATCAAGAGCTAATTGAATATGTAGCAGAATCCGACGATTCTTTATTAGAAAAGTTTTTTAATCAAGGAAGTCTAAGTGAGGAAGAAATGCGTGAGGGTCTGCATCGAGCAATACAAAAAGAGGTTTTTGTCCCACTTTTTTGTACGGCCGCAACACAGAATATAGGAGCGGCTAGACTGATGGATTTTATTTCAAAATATGGCTCATCACCTGTTGATCGAAAATCTATCATGGCAAAAGACGCAAGCTCAAATCAAGAAGTAGAAGTAAGCCTTGATGGCGCTGATCCTGTTGTTCATGTATTTAAAACAATAAGTGAGGCTCATGTAGGAGAACTTTCCTTTTTTAGAGTGTACGCTGGTTCTATCTCTACTGGCTCAGATCTTCATAATTCAGAAAGAGCGAATTCCGAGCGCTTTGGACAAATGTTTTTGATGAATGGAAAAGAAAGAACATCCGTTTCTAAGTTATCAGCTGGTGATATTGGATCTGTTGTCAAATTAAAAGATACACATACTGGCAATACGCTCACTGGTCCAAGTAATAAGGTAAAATTATCTGCGGTTAAATTACCCAATTCAAATATCCACCTAGGAATTAAATCATTAACTAAAGGGGATGAAGAAAAGATCGCTACCGGCTTATCTACTATCCATGAGGAAGATGCAACATTCATATATAATGTAGATCCTGAGCTTCACCAAACCGTGCTTTCCGGTCAAGGAGAGTTGCACCTACAAGTTTCTATAGACAGGTTAAAACGAAAGTTTAATGTAGATATTAAAACCTTTAAGCCGAGAATTCCCTATAGAGAGACGATTAGGTCAAATGGATCTGCAAAGTATCGCCATAAAAAACAGAGTGGCGGAGCAGGTCAGTTTGCAGAAGTATGGATGAAAATTGAACCAAAATCTCGTGGTGAAGGAGTAGAGTTTACACAATCCCTAGTTGGTCAAAATGTTGATCGTGTTTTTGTACCTTCGGTTGAAAAAGGGGTGAATTCTGCTTGCGTTGAAGGAGTATTGGCAGGGTACCGAGTTGTTGATCTAATGGTTGATTTTTATGATGGAAAACAGCACCCGGTTGATTCAAAGGATATAGCATTCCAGATGGCAGGAAAGCATGCTTTCCGAGAAGCATTTCTATCTGCACAGCCGTGTCTATTAGAACCTGTTTTGGATATTGAAATTAAAGTTCCTGAAGATTTTATGGGAGATGTTATGGGTGATATCTCTAGTAGAAGAGGTAAAATAATAGGCATGGACTCCGAAGGTTCTTTTCAAAAGATAAAAGCACAGGCTCCTCAATCAGAAATGTACCAATATTCCACTGCCCTTCGATCATTAACCGGTGGACGGGGTATACACTCAGAATCATTTAGCCACTATGAAGAAGTACCACGCGATATGGAAACTAAAGTTGTTGATGAGGCAAAAGCAGCAAAAGTTGAAACGGAATAAAAGATGGATTATTTATGGGCACCCTGGCGCATGGAATACATTAGGCGAGAAAGAAATGACAATCAGGAATGTGTGTTTTGTGCAAAATGGAAAGACAAGAAGAATGATAGAAAAAACTTAGTTTTATTTAGAGATGAAGATATTTATGTAGTTATGAATTTATATCCCTATACTAATGGACACCTCTTAATTTGCTCAAATCAACATACAGATTCGCTAGATGTTCTTAGTCAAAAAACCATGAGCCGGGTTATGAGCCTTTCCAGAGAATGCATGTCTATCCTTAAGGCTGTTATGAACCCGGACGGATTTAATTTTGGCGCAAACCTTGGAAAGGCAGGCGGAGCAGGAATTGCTGAACATATTCATTTTCATGTTGTACCAAGATGGGAATCTGATACAAATTTTATGCCTGTTATTGGCCAGTCAAAAGTAATTATGGATGGCCTGTATGACACTTATGATGAACTAAAACCTCAATTTGATAATATAAAATAAATATGGATTTTTATAGAACCTGGCTCCCCTTCATATATCTATATGGTGTTGGTGGTATCATTTTTATTGTGGGATTATTTCTTATTTTGCGTACCAATGCCCTGAGGCCAAACTATCTGCGGCATAAAAAATGGCTCTGGCTATTAATATATGGATTTTTCTTCTGGGCAGGTTTGCATGCCCTCTTTATTTATCTAGCGATTGGAAGTCAGTAATGGATCTTGCAATCGGAACCACATTAGATCGAATCATTATCATTGCTTATTTTGCCCTAGTAATGGGTTTTGGCGCTTATTTTGGTAGATACAGTAAGACTACATCAGATTATTTTTTTGGAGGTAGACGATTTGCATGGTGGTTGATATCTATTTCAATTGTTGCTACCGGCGTTGGTTCGCATAGTTTTTTAAAATATTCAACCAAAGCCTATCAGTATGGCCTCTCATCTACAATGACCTATATGAATGATTGGTTTTTTGTCCCTTTGTTTATGTTTGGATGGCTCCCCATTATCTATTATATGAAAATAAAATCTATCCCTGAATATTTTGAGCGCAGATTTAATTCAAATGCCCGATATCTTGCTACTATTCTGACGCTTATTTTTATGATTGGTTACATTGCAATTCAGTTCTTAACGCTTGCTACAGCGCTTTATAGAATTTTTGGTATCCCCTTGATGGCGACAGTGGTTCTTATAGCAATCGCCACTACTATCTATATGCATTATGGTGGTCAGACATCGGTGATATTTACGGATCTTTTTCAAGGGTTTATATTGATATTTGCCGGACTACTTCTTTTCTATTTAGGTATACAATTTCTAGGAGATAATACACCGTATTCAGGATTGCGTGCCTTTTGGATGAATTTATCTCCAATTGAAAAATTACCTCTAGCTCATTTTAATCAACCGCCAGATTTTAATTTTGTAGGAATATTTTGGCAAGATGGAATTGCGGGATCGGTTGGTTTTTTATTTTTAAACCAAGGTTTAATTATGCGCTTTATGGCAGCAAGAAGTGTAAATGATGGGCGCAAGGCTGTTGCATTTAATGCGTTATGTATTTTACCTATATCAGCAATAGTTGTTTCAAATGCAGGTTGGATAGGCAGGGCGATAACCAATGCGGCGCCAGGTACATTACCGGTAGATATGGCAGCAAATGATGTATTTGTTGCGGTGACCAATATTATATCTTCTCCTGGTGTTTTTGGTTTTATTATTGCAGCGCTATGCGCAGCATTGATGTCTACTGCTGATACGCTTGTCAACGCATCATCAGCCATTATTGTTAATGACATTTATAAACCTCTATCAAAGAAGAAGCGCAGTGATAAAGAACAGCTAAATTTTGCTAGATGGACATCGATTGGAGTAAAGGTCATTGCGGTTATCATGGTACCTTTCTTTAATACATTTGACTCAATATACGAAGCTAATGGTTGGTTCCATTCTACCTTTACACCTCCTTTAGCAGTGGGCGTATTTCTTGGAATATTTTGGAAGAGGTTTACAACACCTGCAATTATCGCCACTTTTGTTGGTGGATCATTTTTAATGATATTGGGACAGTTTTTCCCGGAGATGATTAGTCCCTTTGCCCATGGGATCGAATTAAGACCAGATCGCGGCTATTCTTATATTGGCGCGCTCTACAATATAGCTGTCTGCACGGGGGTGGGGGTTATCGTAACCTTATTTACAAAACCAGATTCTGAAGAAAAATTAAAAGGATTAACAGTTTTTGATGCCTCAAAACTCAAAAGTATATACAAGGGATCTAAGCCTAATGAAGTACCGGGAAAGGCGGTAACTGTTGATTGGAAATTATCAAAAAAGGATGAAGGGACCATTCAATTTTCTAACAATGATATGAATAGAATGAAAGCTAATCCCGGAGATCTCGTATATATTCAAGATTCCCGATGGTGGTTAGGAGGGCTTAAATCAGCTCACTCGGTATACGGAAAACCTCACGATGAAGATGGGGTAGTATATATTAATTCATCTCATTTAGATCATGGTCAATTTTTAGATGGTCTGCCATTAAAAGCAGAAAAAGAAATGTAATTATATTAGCGACTCGGTAATATATATTTTAAATTCGCGCCGCTTATAAAATTATTTTTTTGCAGTCCGGAGTAGCTCAGTTGGTAGAGCGAGTGGCTGTTAACCACCAGGTCGGGGGTT
>CAYLUE010000050.1:0-10792 GCA_964386795.1 uncultured bacterium | reverse complement strand
ATGCGAGCGTCTTTTTATGTTATGGGTCCACTATTAGCACGATTTGGTGAAGCCAAAGTATCGCTACCAGGAGGATGTGCATGGGGCCCAAGACCTGTTGATTACCATTTAAAAGGGTTTGAACGACTAGGCGCTACAATAGAGCTCAATCAAGGCTATATTCTAGCTAAAGCGGATCGATTGAAAGGGGCAGATATATATTTTGAAATAGCTTCTGTTGGCGCTACGGCAAATATTCTCATGGCCGCTGTTTTAGCTAAAGGTGTAACCAATATCACCAACGCTGCTGTAGAGCCCCATATTGTACAATTATGTGATGTACTAAACCAAATGGGCGCTGAAATAACTGGCGTTGGAACAAATAAATTAATTATTAATGGCGTTGAAAAACTTAATCCAACAACTATTAATATTATTCCTGATATGATAGAAGCAGGTACTTTTTTAATGGCAGGAGCTGCTCTTGGCGATATTGAACTAGTGGATGTTGATCCAAATCATTTGACAATAGTGTTAGAAAAGTTAGAACAAGCAGGATGCGATTTAAGTCTAGGTACTAATTCAATTTCAATTAGAAAAAATGATCAAATTAACTCTACCGATATGACAACTGATGTGCATCCAGGTTTTCCTACAGATTTACAGGCACAATGGATTGCATTAATGTCCATTGCAAATGGAACCTCAATTGTAACAGAAACAATATATTTAGATCGTTTTTCTCATATACCTGAACTTACTAGATTGGGCGCAAATATTTCTCTTGAAAATAATGTTGCAATCATCAGAGGTCAAAAAAAACTTACTGGAGCTCAGGTTATGTCAACCGATATTAGAGCTAGTGCATCCTTAGTTATTGCAGCGCTAATTGCTAATGGTCGATCTGATATAAGTAGAATATATCACATAGATCGAGGTTATGAACAAATAGAAGAAAAATTCAAATTATTAGGCGCTGAAATCCATCGTGAAAAAGAATAATAAAACTATGGGAATATTTTAATTATTATGATTAAAATTGTGACTCTTACTTTTGAGAATATGTTATGCGGATTGTAATTATTGGCGCAGGAGAAGTTGGCTTTCATGTCGCAAAGGCATTAAGTCAAGATGATCATGACATTACTGTTATTGACATCGATCCAGCTAAGTGTAAACGGGCATCGGAATCATTAGATGTAATCGTAATAGAAGGCAATGGCGCAAGTCCTAGAAATCTATCTGAAGCTAATGTTCAAGAAGCTGACTATGTATTATGCGTGACCCGAGTAGATGAAGTCAATCTTATTGCTTCCCAGCAAGCGAATGTATTAGGCGCTAATAAGATTATTGCTCGCCTTAGAAATCAACAGTATACCACGCAAGACTCTATCATTAAACCAGAAAAATTTGGTATTAATCATGTTATTCACCCAGAAAAAGAAGCGTGCAGAGAAATTGTTAAACTAGTTCATCATTCTTACGCAACTCAGGTTACTGATTTTGAAAGCGGTAGAATGCAGATGATAGGGATTCGAATTGAAAAATCTTCTCCGATAGTTGGAAAAACCGTTCGTGAAATTTGTGATGTAGATAGTGAATTTAAATTTGGAATTGTAACCGTTATTCAAGATGGCGAATCGCATGTGCCGTGGTCTGATTTTATTTTTAACCATTCAGATATAGTATACTTTATTGTAAAAAAACAATACCTTAGCGCTCTAATGCATATGCTTGGCAAAGAAGCAACAGAAACAAAATCCATTATCATCTTAGGGGGTAGTAAAATTGGTAGGAGTATTGCTGAAGAACTTGAAAATGAATTAAATGTCCGCTTAATTGATGACAATAGACAAAAAGCAGAATGGTTAGCTTCAAAATTAAAACAAGCGATGGTTCTTCATGGTGATGGAACGGATGTTGAGCTACTCAAGGCTGAAAATATTAATGATGCTGACAGTTTTATAGCTGTAACAGAAAGTGAAAAAACAAATTTATTATCGGGTATGCTTGCTCATCACTTAGGCGTTAAGCAGACGGTAATTCATTTAAGCACTACTGAATATATGCCGATAGTTCATGAGATAGGCCTTGGTGCTGTGATTAGTAAAAATATGTCTACTGTTAATTCAATTTTAAAATTTATTTCAAGCAGTCAAACCGAATCACCGGTAACTACGTTTGATGAGATAGATGTTGATGTAATTGAGCTCTCCCCTGAAACGGGAAGTAAAGTAACAACTCTTCCTTTGAAGGATGTCAAATTTCCTGAGGATAGTATTGTTGGGATTATTAATCATCATGGGCAGCTTTCAATTGCCAGAGGTTCATCTCAACTTACAGATGAAGATACAGTTTTAGTATTTGCTAAATCAAATGCCGTATCAAAATTAAAAATATTATTCGAGTCTTGATTGAATATTAAGACTATCCTGAATATCCTAGCTGCGATGTTAGGGATTATTGGACTATCAATGCTGTTACCAGTTTTGATTGGCTATCTTTACAATGAATCTGATCTATCCGGATATTTCTATTCGATGGCTTTATGTTTATCGATTTCTATTCCGGTATGGTTTCTTACCAGAAAAAATAGAAAACTTTCAAGTAGGGATGGATTTGCTTTAGTAACCTTTGCGTGGATTACAATAGCGATCGCTGGATCACTGCCTTTTTATCTTACTGGATCCATACCTAATTATACAGATGCATGGTTTGAATCAATGTCTGGAGTTACCACAACTGGTGCTACAATAATTGGTAGCGTAAGCACACTACCTCACTTAGTAGATGGAATTGAAAGTCTTCCTAAAGGAATTTTATTTTGGAGATCCTTTTTGCAATGGATCGGAGGAATGGGTATTATTGTATTTACTATTGCTATATTGCCGCTTTTAGGTGTGGGTGGTGTTCAGCTATTTAAGGCAGAAGTTCCTGGCCCCGTAGCGGATAAAATCAAACCCAGAGTTAAAGAAACGGCAAAAATTCTTTGGATGGTATATATTGGATTTACCATACTTCAAACAATGCTATTGGGTTTTGCTGGTATGCCTTGGTTTGATTCAGTTTGTCATGCATTTACCACAATGCCCACCGGTGGTTTTAGCACACAAAACGCTAGTATTGCATCATATTCAAGTCCATTAATTCAGTATATAGTCATTATTTTTATGTTCATAGCAGGGGTGAATTTTACACTTCACTTTAGAGCGATCACTGGAAACTTTAAGGCTCATTTTAAAGATTATGAATTTAAAGTCTATTTTATGCTTATAGTGCTTGCAACTGCGCTAATATTTATCAATATATCTTCTTCAAGTTCCAATTGGTCTCATAATAATTTTATGATTTCATTATTTCAATCCATTGCAATTATGACGGGTACCGGATATGCTAATGCTGATTATGAACTTTGGCCTTACTTTGCACAATTATTGCTTTTCTTTTTAATGTTCTTTGGTGCAATGGGAGGGTCTACAAGTGGAGGAATGAAGATCGCAAGAATAATTCTATTGGGTAAATATGCTGTATCTGAAACTCGAAGAATGCTCCATTCTAGAGCGATTATACCTCTTAGAATTGGCTCAAGGTCTATTAATGATGATATAGTTCGCAATACGCTAGGATTCTTTCTTATCTATCTTTTCATCTTTGTTTTAACCGCATTAGTTCTTTCCGCATTTAACTTAGATTTAATATCGGCATTTGGTGCTGCAGCATCTGCTATTGGAAATGTTGGACCTGCATTTGGAGTTTTTGGCCCAACCGATAATTATGCATTGTTGAATCCAATCGGAAAATGGATGCTTACTTTTTGTATGTTGCTAGGAAGATTAGAAATATTTACCATAATGGTTCTATTTACAAGAACATTTAGGAAATAATAGATTTATGTCATTTATTAAAAAAGATTACCTCAAAGATTTTATTGTAAAACTTACTATATCAAGAACTGAGGCATTAAATGCATTAAATATTGATATCATTCAAGAGCTGGATGATAATTTTAAGGATTGTATAAATGATGATAAGGTTGGTGTAATTATTCTTACTGGCGAAGGTAATAAAGCATTTATTGCGGGTGCGGATATAAAAAACATGAAAACGATGAATAGAGACCAAGCTTATGACTTTGGACTTAAAGGTCAAAATTTAACTAAAACTATTGAAACCTCGCCTAAACCTGTGATTGCGGCTGTCAATGGTTTTGCGCTTGGAGGTGGTTGCGAGGTCAGTCTTGCATGCCATATTAGAGTGGCGAGTGAAAATGCTAATTTTGGGCAACCAGAAGTGTTGCTTGGTATTTTACCAGGATGGGGAGGAACGCAAAGATTGCCCAGGATCGTTGGTTATGGTATCGCGAATGAAATTATTACTACCGGTAAAATGATTTCTGCTTCAGAGGCATATCGTATTGGCTTAGTCAATCATTTGGTTCCTGTTTCAGAATTAATGCAAAAGTGCGAAGAACTAGCACAAGAGATCTTAAAAAATGGCCCCCATGCAATAGCTCAATCATTATTATGTATCCGTCAGAGTATGGGTAAGGATATAAACTCTGGACTCGAATTTGAAGTGGATCGCTTCAGCGAGTTATTTGAAACAGATGAGACTAAAGAAGGCTTATCTGCTTTCGTAGAAAAAAGAAAACCAAAATTTAGATAAAATGACTGCTCAAAAATCAAAAACAACACCATCCTTATTTGAAGCCATTTTTCCAATTCTGTCATTAATAATTATGCTTTCAGCGTCAGTCTATATATATGGAGATGATTCTTCGTATGGAGGCAATCAAATCGCATTAATAATTTGCGCAGGAATTGCATCGATCATTGGAATAAAAAATGGATATTCCTGGAAAGAAATTGAATCTGGAATAGTTAAAGGTATCTCTACAGCTATGGGGGCGATTCTGATCCTGCTTGCCGTAGGAGCAATGATTGGCACCTGGATCATGTCTGGACTAGTTCCTGCGATGATATATTATGGTTTAAATATTCTTTCTCCGTCAATTTTTTATTTTGCAGCATGTATTATATGTGCATTATCAGCATTAAGCATCGGTAGCTCGTGGACAGTGGCAGGTACTTTAGGTGCTGCTTTAATGGGTATTGCAGCCGGTTTAGGTCTTTCACCTGAAGTAACCGCCGGAGCGGTAATTTCTGGAGCTTATTTTGGAGATAAAATGTCGCCGTTATCTGATACAACAAATCTCGCACCAGCAGTGGCAGGTACCGATCTATTTACACATATCAACCATATGATTTGGACAACAGGTCCTAGCCTAATAATCACCCTAATCATTTTTTTATTTATGGGTATAAACGCCCCAGATGTTCAAAATGTAGCAGGCCTTGAGCTTATTCAAAATACCATCAATAACAATTTTAATATTTCACTTATTTCATTTTTTCCATTAATTATGGTATTTGTTTTGGCGTTTAAGAAAATGCCTGCATTTCCAACAGTTCTAATCGGTGCACTTATTGGGGGTGTTTTTGCAATATTATTTCAACCTGATGTAGTTGAAAAATTTGTTGGAGAAACATATTTACCTTCATTTTTAATAAAAATATCAGGTGTTTGGACCGCACTTCATTCAGGATATGCAATAGATACTGGCGTTCCGGTTGTAGACGACCTTTTATCCCGCGGTGGAATGTCAAGCATGTTAAATACTATTTGGCTCGTCATTACGGCCTTAACGTTTGGCGCTGTTCTTGAAACCACTAAATTATTAAATACGATTGTTACGGTACTATTATCGTTTGTTAAATCCACAGCATCCTTAATTATCACAACTATCGCTACATGTATTGGAATTAATATTGTTACAGCAGATCAATATATCGCTATTGTTTTACCTGGGAGAATGTTTAAAACAGAATTTAAAAAACGAAAACTAGCTCCCAAAAATTTATCCAGGACACTTGAAGACTCTGCAACGATGACCTCACCACTGGTTCCCTGGAATACATGTGGAGCATTTATGTCCGCTTCATTAGGAATTGCAACATTTAGCTATCTTCCTTTTTGCTTTTTCAATTTAATTAACCCTGTTATTGCTATTATATATGCGTTGTTCAATTTTAAGATTGAGAAAATATAGAACTTATTTTCTGATTACTGCATTACTACTCATTTCTAAAAACTAAAAAATTTTACCTTATATAATAGCTTAAGTATTAAATTATAATTACATTTACTTACATGCTCATTCAATTTGTAAGAGCATTAAATACACACGCAGGAGAGATAAATGTCAAAAAATCTTCGAATAACGTTCTTATTCTCAATAGTATTTGGGTTTTTGAACGCTCAATCTACAATAGAAGGTTCAGTAACCGATACTGATGGAAACCCGCTAGCAGGTGCCAACGTAGTTGTTGATGGTACTTCAGTAGGTGCAGCATCAGGTTCGGATGGAACATATCAAATTAGTATTCCATCTGGAACGGTTGAAGGACAAACAGTAACACTTGTAACATCTTACATTGGCTATAAAAGCCAAAGCGCAAGCGTAGATGTTCCTTCAAGTGGATCTGTTACACAAAATTTTACATTAAATGTTGATGCTATTGGTTTACAGGCGATTAGCGTTACAGCCTTAGGCTTTGAAACAAATCGAGACCAGCAAGGTTCAACAAGTTCGTCTATCAACTCTGGAGACATGACTCGTTCAGGTGAATCATTAATGGCTAATTCCTTAGCCGCAAAAGCCTCTAACGTGATTGTTAATCCATCGGCTGGTGACCCTGGAGCCTCTACATCAATTAAGATTCGTGGAGCAAATACGATTTCAGGTTCCAATCAGCCCTTAATTATTGTGGATGGAATGCCAATCAACAATTCCACAACCTATGGTGGTGGAAATAATATTACTGGTGGCAGAACAGGTGGAGCGACATCTCAATCAAGAATTAATGATATTAATGCAAATGACATTGCTTCTGTGGAAGTATTAAAAGGTGCATCGGCAGCAGCCTTATGGGGATCTAGAGCTGCGAATGGTGTTGTTGTGATTAAGACAAAGGATGGTTCATCCGCAGGTAAAATGAAAATGACCTATAAGCGCACGGAATCATTTGATGAAGTTCACGAGCGCCTTCCGATGCAAGATACATTTGGTCAGGGTAGAAGTGGCAAATGGGGCACCCAGGCAGAATCTTGGGGAGATAAAATTGCTGATAGAACCGGTGGAGCTGACGTTGTAGACACCAGCAAGCCTTACTTTGTTTCTGAAGATGGAACGTTTACCCAATACACTATCACAGAAAAAAATTCTAAAGATACCTATGTGAATACGAATTGGAATTCAGTCTTTCAGACCGGAAGATTCTCTCAAGATGATTTCCAGGTTTCTGGAGGAGATGCTACTAAAACCTATTTATTTAGCTATGGACGCTTACGTCAAGATGGAATTATTCGTGACTCGTTCTACGATAGAGACAATTTTAGATTAAATACAAAATTTAAACTATCCGATCAAGTTACTATGACTTCTAAGGCAGGATATACTTATAGTAATTCAAATCGAATTCAGCAAAGTTCAAACACTGCCGGTTTATTACTTGGACTGCTTAGGACCGCGCCAGATTTTGATAATACACATTATAAAGGTACTTACGTAAGTGGTGGCACGGAATATACCGGTCGCCATCGTGCCTATAGACGTTATTTAGGAGGATCAAGCACAAATCCAATCTACAATAACCCTATCTGGACCATTAAAGAGCAAAAGTCCACAACCGGTCTTAATCGTCTTATTATGTCTAATGAGATGAATTATACGCCTAAAGAAGGTACCGATGTGGTAGTGAGAGCTGGAATTGATACCTATACAGATAATAGAGATTGGTTTTTCCCAATCGGTTCTGCAGGTTCACGTAACTCAGGTGTTTTTGCACAAGACGTGATTACCAATAAAGAAACTAATTATGACGTAATTGGTCGCCATAATATTAGCCTGAGCGAAGCATTAAGTATGGTAGCGACTCTTGGTTATAATTGGAATGACCGTACTTATAGCAGAACTTCATATAATATAACAGGATTTCTTGTTAATACTGACAAGCAAACGGTAAACGTTAATACTGCTGCGGAGAACTCCACGGTTGATAATAGCAGATTGTTTATTCGATCAACCAGAACCTATGGTCTGCTATCAGTGGATGCAATGAATATGGTATACTTAAACCTTTCAGGTGCGCTTGAGGATCATTCAACGATCAGTAAGTCATACTTTTACCCTGCGATGGATGTTGCTGTTCAGTTAACAGATTATGTCCCAGCACCGTTTACCTTCGCGAAGGCTCGTTTTGCCTGGGGGCAAGTTGGCGTACGTCCTTCTGCTCATCGCTTTCAAACGCTTGCTGAGTCTGGATTTGGATATAGCTCATACAGTGACCCTGTAGACGTTGCTCTATTTGGTGGTGGCTACAGAGTTGACGATGATAAAGGAAATGAAAGTCTAAAGCCAGAAGTGAAGACTGAAACAGAATTCGGTTTTGATTTCAGAATGCTCGATGACAGATTTTCTTTTGGGTTAACTAGTTACTCCAATGAAATTGTAGATATGCTGATTAGTGTTTCTAAGGCACCAAGTACAGGTTCTGATACGCAGTATGCTAATGCAGCTAAAATGGAAAATAAAGGCTTAGAGCTTGATGGTTCATTTAAATTAAATCAAAATGTTGATTTTACATTCAACTGGGCTACAAATAAAAATAAGGTCCTTGCGCTAACAGAGGGTACATCTGTGTTAACGCTTGTAGGTGGGTCGGTTAGCTCTGTTGCTGTAGATCCCACGTTTAATGGCACAGCTCAACCGCTAGGCGCTTTATACGGAACCGGTTCTCAGGTTGATGAAAATGGTAAGTTTATTTTAGATGCCAATGGTTTTCCTCAAATTACTTCTCTTCCTGTAATTCTTGGTGATCCTAATCCAGACTGGAGAGGAACATTCGGAGTGAATGGAAAATGGAATGGCGTTTCTGTGAATGCCTTATTTGAACATTCACAAGGTGGTGACTATTCACCTCGTACCCAATGGGTCTTACGACGATTTGGAACCACAGCAGAAACTGCTAATGAAGTTACCTTAACAGAGGATCTAGTTAATGTTGATGGAAATACCGTTGCTGCTGGCACTACGGTTAGAGGTAGTGTTCATGACTTTGGCGGTGGTAAGGTGCTTCTTGATGAAGCCTGGTATCGCCATGGTATCGGTGGTGGATTTGGTGATAATCAAGCCTATAACTTCGCCGTGAAAGATGCAACGTTCTCTCGATTAAGAGAGCTTTCTGTTGCATATGATTTGGTTCATCCAATGATTTCTTCTATGGGTCTAAGCTCGGTTACCATGAGATGGACCGGTAGAAACCTATGGGCGAGCTACAAAGAGCTAGTTGGTATAGATCCTGCCGTTAACCAGAGTGGTGTTTCAAGTGGATTTGGTTTGGATTATTTTACAAATCCAAGTACCAAATCATACCTTTTCTCACTAACAGCTAACTTTTAAAGGAGGGTGAGAAAATGAAAAGACAATCAAAAGGATTAAAGAATATGAATAAGATGTTTCGTATTTCATTAATGGCAATTTCACTGGTATTGATATCATGTGAAATTCCAGAAAATTTAAATGATAACCCGAATGAGATTACAGTATCGGATGTAGATGCAAATCTGTTTTTAAACGGTGCGCAGCTTGCCAATGTAATTGTTCAGGTCAGTCACTTAAATAGAATATCTGCAATGTTTTCAGGTCAATTAATTGGCTATACATCGCTGTATTCAAATATTTATGGATATTCGCTTTCAACAGTTGAATCAAACGGTGAATGGAACAGTGCTTATGTTGGAGTTGTTGCCAACACAAGGCATATCATGGCTAGTGCGCCAGATGATAAGCTTTTGGTCGGTATTGCTCAAGTATTGGAAGCGCACGCGATTAGTTCGCTTGCAATTTTAATGGGTGATGTACCGTTTTCAGAAGTGGTTTCTGATAAGCAGGCACCTAAGTTCGATTCGCAAAAGGCAGCTTTAGATGGATGTGATGCACTTTTATCTGATGCGATTACAACGCTTTCCGGTGCATCCACTAGAAGTGAATCTTACGATATCTATTATGGCGGTGATAAAGATAAGTGGATTGCTGCAGCCTACACTCTAAAGGCGCGCATTGCTCTTATTAAGAAAGACTACGCAACTGCACTTTCGCATGCAGGAAGCGGTATCTCATCTTCTGCTGGCGATATGATGTATAAGCCAAGAGGTGACGCTGCGACTCCTAATGGTGATAAGAATCTATATTGGGAGATCTTGAATGGATCAAGAACTGGCGATTTAGGTAATGCAAAAGAAGGTGATAGAAGTTATTTAGTTGATCTTCTTGACCCTGCTCATTCAAGTTATCGTGGTAACGCTAAGACAAATGAAGAAGCGCGCTATGGTTATTATTCAATTGATGAAAATTCTGCAAGTGGTAATACAGGTGTTGTTGAGCAGTTTGAAGCTCAACCTATGGTTACCTACACTGAAAATCAATTGATCAAAGCAGAGGCTTCAGCTAGAACTGCTGGTTTTTCTGCTGGCTTAGGTGCATTGAATTCATATAGAGCTTGGCTAGCTGGAGGCGGTAGGCTTAATAGTAATTATAATGATGCTACCAAATATAAGTACGATGCATACGTTGATGAAGATTTTGCAACAGATGGAATGGAAAATCCTGATGGTGCGTCTACTACAGATGCATTACTGCGTGAAATCATTGAAGAAAGATATGTTTCCGGTTTCGGTACATATATGCCATTCA
>CAYLUE010000049.1:5892-10970 GCA_964386795.1 uncultured bacterium | reverse complement strand
GGGTACTTTTTTTAATTTGTTGCATGTCTAGAAAATTGCTTTATTCTTTTTTTGCTATATCAATCTTCGTTTTAATTGGATGTAGAACTTCCTCTCAAAAAAATGAAAAAAACTTAATTAAAGATTATGTTTCTATAACAGACCCCTCATATAGATATGATATGGTTGATACAATTGTAGGAGATGGCTGGAAGGAATATAAGGTGAGAATGGTTTCTGGATCTTGGTTAGATAAAACTAATTTTGAAGATAGTTCAAATGATTGGTGGCATTGGGTTTCTATAATAGTTCCTGATGATTTAGATAATTCTAATTCTATGATGGTGATTGGTTCGGGATCAACCCAAGACTTCACATGGGACAATCATGGTAATAAAAAAACCAATTCTCAATATTTAAAAGCTGCTTTAAAAACCAAATCAATTATCTCTGAAATAAATAATATTCCTTTTCAGCCAATAGATTTTTCTGAAGATGGTAAAGAAGGACGTTATGAAGATGATTTGATTGCATATTCATGGAGACAGTTTTTGGAAGGAGGAGCAAAAGAATTAGAATGGCTGCCAAGATTTCCTATGACAAGAGCTGTTGTGAGAGCAATGGATGTAGTACAAGAAATTAGCGATGAGATTAATAATCCAGTCGATAGCTTTTTTATAACTGGCGCATCAAAAAGAGGTTGGGTAACTTGGACAACTGCTATTGCTGATGATAGAGTAATGGGAATTGCTCCTGTGGTAATTGATCTTCTCAACCTATATCCATCATTCCAACACCATTGGAAGGTCTATGGAGAATGGTCACCTGCTATAGACGATTATGTGAAAGAGGATATTATGAATTGGACAGAATCAAAGGAGTATGAAAAACTTATCGAAATAACTGACCCCTATTCCTATAGGTCCTCTCTAGATATGCCGAAATATATTATTAACGCCTCTAGTGATGAGTTTTTTGTTACTGATTCATGGCAGTTTTACTGGGATGATTTAGTTGGCGAAAAGCATTTACAATATTTGCCTAATGCAGGGCATGGGTTATATGGAACATATGTTACTGATGATTTAATTAATTTTTATAATAATACAATTAATAAAAAGGAGGTTCCAAATTATGAATGGAGTGTAGATCAAAATACGTTTAGTATAACTGTTGACCCCTCTTCAGATTATCAAATAAAGAAGTGGAGTATAAACAATTCTGAGAGAGACTTTAGAATTTATAAAGTCGGGGAATCTTGGAAATCTGATGAGATCATAAAAAGCAAAGACGGAAAATATTCTATCACTATTGACAATCCAGTCTCTGGATATTCCGCACACTTTATTGAAATAATTTTTGGTCAAGAATTAAAAGAATCTATAAGCTTTACTACAGGAACAGTTGTCTTGCCGAATAAATATCCTTTTCCAAAATTTGTCATTCCTAATCCAAAAGGAAAGAGATAAGTTATCTAAGGAGTTGGAGTCCCGTCCAACCCTTTATTAATTAACTCCTAATAACAAGATAAATATATAAACAAAAGTATCAAGCAGGTCATAATTTTTCAAATACTAAACGGTAATGATCCATTACCTCTTTTTCAAAGCATACCTTGTTGGGGCTTATTTTGAAAATAGAGACTAGGTGCCTAAATTCCTTGTCTATGAAATATCTTGGAATAAGTGAAAGATATAACCAATACTTTTTAAGATGAAATTTTCTGAACTTCTTCTTCCATTGGGTAATGGTTTCAATATAATCTAGTCTTCCACTACTTTGGGAAATTAATTTGAATCCGGGTTTTGCACATTTAATGACCATTTCGGGCCCATACGGAAGCCACGAACCTGGAAACTGTTTTACCATGAGCGCCATAATATGGGCTGCAGATCCTTCTTTAGCATTTACGTCTAGATCCTCAAATTCGATCATATTCTTACCGAAGGTCATAGTCTGCATATAAAATCGACCGCCAGTTGGTAACAAATCAAAGATCGTTTTAAAAAAATCTTGATAAATTTGCTCCTGTTTACCTGCCTGCCATTCTTCTACTGAACAGAAATGCTCCAATCCCCCAATACAGGTAATGGCATCAAAAGTTCCAAAGTCCTCTTTTTTTACATAGCGACAATCTTTTACCATCACCTCGTAACCATTCTTTTGACAGGAATCTGCTTGTCCTTGTGAAAGCGTCAAGCCTATACTTTCTGCGTACCTTTCATGTGTAATATATCTCATAAAAGGAGCCCAACCACATGCCATGTCAAGAACTTTGCTTCCTTTAGAAATATTGAGGCTATCAGCTATGAATTTGTGTTTTTCTTTCTGGGCATCTTCGAGAGTCATTGAAAAATCACCATCGTATTTCGCTCCGCTATAATCTCCAGTTTCCCCCATACTCAAACGGAATATTTCGTCAATAGTGGTATAAGTAAAATCTAAATCTTTTTTTTCTGCCATTGTTTATTTTAAAATTGTTGCCAATGTTTATTATACCTACAATATAAAAACATCTAATTAAAATTAAAAAGGGGAGTGGTTAACTTACAAAAATTTTTAGATTATTAATTCTCAATAAATTTCCTCTTTTGAGTTTTAAATTCAATTAACGATCCTTCTAAATCTTTGTGTTTCTCTCTTAATGGATCATATTCAATATTGATAGCATTCTTACCCCATATTCCGAGCATAAGTTTTAGTCCCTCCTCATTTTCTGGAAATTGTCCTTTATCATTTGTTTCCATTATCCAATCATTCAAAATTTTCTGGTATTTCTTTAGGATAGTTACATACTCGGGACTGGCAGCAAGATTGGTTACTTCATAAGGGTCTTCGATCAGGTCATATAATTCCTCCTCGGGGCGTTCATTTAAGAAAAAACGTGCTTGAACCGAATCAAGCTTGTTAGCATTATATAATTGTTTCATAACTTTTACAAATTCAACTCCATTAACATCCATATAAGTAAGTTGGGTATAGGGTCTGTCAGTCATGAAGTTTCTGATATATTTATATTTCTTTGTTCTAATAGAGCGAATTCTGTCAATAGTAAAATCACAACGATCTCTTGTTGAAATTATATATTCTCTTGATTCTGAGGAATTATCAAAATGATTTCTACCTTCCATGTATTCTGGTATAGTGATTCCAGCCATTGCTAGCGAGCTAGGCCCAATATCAATTCCACCTATTAGCTCATTGTTAGTCGTGCCGGGTTCAATTGCCTTGGATTTTCTAAAATCTGCAATGATAAGAGGGACATGTAAACCGCCTTCATATAGAAACTGTTTATGCCGAGTCATTCGCATTCCATGGTCTGAAAAGAAAAATATAATTGTATTATCAAGTAATTCGTTCTCAGCTAGATCATCAATTATTTTACCCACTTTTTCATCTGTTATTTGTATGGCATCCAAATGGTTTGCATATTCTTCAATTATTGCAGGATGAGCCGGAAGGTATGGAGGAAGCACTATCTTATTTCTATCCACTGGATTATTTACTTTTTCCTTAAATTTAGAAGAGAAAATCTCTTTGCCACCAGAAAGCTGAATTTGTCCAAAAAATGGTTCTTTGCCCTTAAATTCAGAAATTTCCAGATGTTTGCCGCTTTTGCCGTATAACGGATGAACGTAATAATCTTGTTCATAAAGATCACGTCTGTCATAGCTGAAATTATAATCGTCTTTACCATTATTGAAACTGAAGTATCCAACTTCTTTAAACAATTCTGGGATAGTTTTAATGCTGTCCGGGAGATAAATTGCTGATTTCTGTGTGCGAGAGCTATGATGATTGTGGAGACCCAATGTTGTTGACATCATACCTGTAATAATGCTTGATCGGCTGGCAGAACATACAGGTGCTGGCATTATAGCCCTAGTAAATTTCATTCCGGCCTCTGCTAACTTGTCAATATTGGGGGTTGATATATTTGATGTACCATAACAATTTAAAAGTGGAGAAGTGTCTTCTAAATAAATCCACAAAATATTAGGTTTTTCAAGTTCTTTGGAATTGTTGTTACATGCAGATAAAAATAGTAAAGCAGACAGGAATGCCAGCTTTTGAATTTCTCTAATTAGTTTATTCATTTTTCAAACCTACAACTATCCTGAAAAAATTCATATAAAAAAAACAGGAGATGTTAGCCTGAGTGTATCTTTTTTTTATTTATTCAATTAAATATTTAAATTAAAATCATTATTTAAAATTATTTATTTAATTTATTAAAAACTCAAAAAATGTTTTTAGAGAGGTCAATTAATCAAGCGGATGGAGTCGGATGGATTGAGGTCATCTGTGGCTCAATGTTTTCAGGTAAAACGGAAGAGCTAATTAGGAGAGTAAAAAGAGCAAAGATAGCAAAGCAAAAAGTTAAAATTTTCAAACCTAAAAAAGACATAAGATATGGAAGGAAAAAAGTAACTTCCCACGATTTAAATTCAATCAAATCTAAACCGGTATCAAAATCTTCTCAAATCTTAAAACTATCAGAAAAGTTTGAGGTTATTGGTATAGATGAAGCTCAGTTTTTTGATGAGAATATAATTGACGTCTGTAATCAACTAGCCAATTCTGGAAAAAGAGTTATAGTTGCAGGACTTGATATGGACTTCAAGGGAAAGCCCTTTGGGCCAATGCCAAACCTACTTGCTACAGCAGAGTATGTGACAAAAGTTCATGCTGTATGTTCAAAAAGTGGCAGAATGGCTTCTTATACTCATAGAATCGTTGATAATGATGAGCTCATACTTTTGGGGGACACAAAAAAATATCAGGCATTGAGCAGGAAAGAGTTTATTAAAGACAAAAGAAATAAAAAATAATATGGGAAAAGTAAAGTCTTACGCAGCTCTTCAGTCAGATACTCCACTAGAATCATATGATATCGAGAGAAGAAAGTTAAATCCAGAAGACGTTAACATTGAAATTCTTTATTGTGGGGTTTGTCACTCAGACATACACATGGCAAGAAACGAGTGGAACAACTCATCAATTTATCCAATGGTTCCAGGCCACGAAATAATTGGTGTAGTAAAAGAGGTAGGTAGGGGTGTAACTAAATTTAAAATGGGTGATGCTGTAGGTGTTGG
>CAYLUE010000049.1:0-5792 GCA_964386795.1 uncultured bacterium | reverse complement strand
GCTGAGGTTGTAGTGTTTAGCACATCAGACTCAAAAAAACAAGAGGCTTTAGATATGGGGGCCAAGCATTTTGTTAATATTAAAAACCCCAAGGATGTTGCTAATCATGTTAACTCATGTGATTATATTCTAGATACTGTGTCTGCAAATAGAGACATGGCTCAAGTTTTTTCATTTCTGAAAACAGATGGCTTAATTATGATTGTAGGTCTTCCAATGGAACCGTTATCTATATCAAGTTTTTCTTTGATTGACAAGAGGAAGGGTATTGTGGGATCGTCAATAGGTAGTATTGGAGAGACCCAAGAGATGATAGATTATTGTCATGAAAAAAACATATATCCTGAAGTTGAGGTTATACCAATAACTAAAATTAATGATGCGTTTGACAGAACTATTAATAAAGATGTCAGGTATCGTTTTGTTATAGATATGTCCTCCCTGTAAGAAAGAATCAACCAACAACTTTTCAGTAATTGTACCTTACAAAGGTTTTGTTATAAAATATAAAATACAACTTTTTTGTTTGTATGGTACAAAACATATAATGTACCATACGTTTGGTTTTTTTTAAAAGAATAGTATTATTGTATAGTTATATTGATAATGTAAGGTACAAAAAAAGCAATTTAATAACTTAAAGATGGATAAAAGATATCTTTTTAAAAGACAAAATACTTGGTGGGTAAAAGTTGCTGTTCCTAGAACTTTAAGATCACAGTTAGGTTTTGATTTGAGAGAGTCTTTAAAAACCAAAGATTTAAAACTAGCACAATCACGCAGGTGGAAGGTCGTTGAAAAATTCAAAAATATAATCAATGATCTTAAGGTTAAATCTCATGAAAACAAAAAAAAGATAGAGGGGTTTTTAGCTAAGGAAGCGCCAATGAAACCAACGGATACTAGCGACCCTCAGTATTATCATAAGGTAGTTGATTGTCAGTATGCATGTCCGGCTCATACTCCAGTCCCAGAATATATTAGGCAGATAGCTCAAGGAAATTATACTGATGCCTATATGATTAATTGGGAATCGAATGTTTTTCCAGGAATTTTAGGTAGAACATGTGATCGACCATGTGAACCGGCTTGTAGGAGAACAAGATCGCATGAAAAACCAGTTGCTATTTGTAGGCTTAAAAGAGTTGCATATGACTATAAGGATAATATTCAAGATCGCTTACCAGAAATCCCAAAAAAGAACGGTAAGAGAATTGCTTTAATTGGTGCTGGCCCAGCATCATTAACGGTCGCAAGAGATTTAGCTGTTTTGGGATATGAATTAGTTCTTTTTGAAAAAGACCCAAAAGCCGGAGGGTTAATGCGCACTAATATTCCAGCATTTAGGCTGCCGGAAAAAGTGTTAGATGAAGAAATTGATCAAATAATTAATTTGGGAATTGAGGTAAGATATAATTCTGAAATTAAAAGCATGAAAAGTCTATTGGAGAAGAATTTTGATTCTGTTTTTGTGGGTACGGGAGCTCCTAAGGGAAGAGATCTTTATATAGAAGGACGAGAAGAAGCTAAGAAAAATATTCATATAGGAATTGATTGGCTAACAAGCATTGCATTTGAACACACCTCTTCAGTGGGTAAGAAAGTTATTGTGTTAGGCGGGGGTAATACTGCAATGGATTGTTGTAGGTCATCATTAAGACTTGGCGCTAATGATGTAAAAGTTATAGTGAGAAGTCCTTTTACTGATATGAAAGCTTCTGAATGGGAAATCGAAGATGCTATGGAAGAAAACATCCCAATTATTGAAAACCATGTGCCTAAGAAATTTTTACATAAAAAAGGGAAATTGATTGGTATGGAATTCGAAAAAGTTAAAGCGTCATACGATAAAAAAGGGAAAAGATCTTTAATTCCTACTGGAGAAGATCCTGTTATAGTAAAATGTGATGATGTAATCATTGCTATAGGACAATACAATGCGTATAAGTGGATTGAAAAAGATATTGGTATTGAATTTGGAGAGTGGGATATGCCAGTTGTCGATAAAAAAACATTTCAATCAACACATGAGAAAGTATTCTTTGGAGGGGATGCGGCATGGGGACCAGAGAATATAATTTGGGCTGTTGCTCATGGGCATCAGGCAGCTATATCTATAGATAAACTTTGTGAAGGAAAAGATTTACATTCTAGGCCAGACCCTATGACTAATTTAGTAAGTCAAAAAATGGGTGTACACGAATGGTCATATGATAATGATATATCACAAAAGAAAAGATTTTTAGTCCCACATGCGGATCAAAAAATATCATTAAAAAATTTAAAAGTTGAAGTAGAGCTTGGATACGATGAAAAATTAGCTTTTGAAGAAGCGCAGAGATGTCTTAATTGTGACGTTCAAACAGTATTTGCTGAAAGTAAATGTATTGAATGTGATGCTTGCGTTGATATATGTCCTACAGACACCATTAATTTTGTATATAATGATTCAGAAGATAAATTGAGAGAAAAATTAAGGGTACCAGCAGCTAATAAGAATCAAGATTTGTTAGTATCAGAAGAGTTACCTACCAAAAGAGTAATGGTAAAAGATGAAGACTTATGTGTCCATTGTGGCTTGTGTGCTGAGAGATGTCCTACTGCGGCATGGGATATGCAAACATTTTTATATGAGGAAGCTCGAACGTATTCAAAGTGCACCACGATGGATATTAAAAAAAACAAACTTAATCATGCATAAAATAAAAGCTGAAAATGAGTTTGTGATTAAGTTTGCAAATGTTAATGGATCAGGATCGGCAAGCGCTAATCAGATGTTTGCTAAAGGAGTCTTTCGAATAGGTATTCCTGTTAGTCCAAAAAACATTTTTCCATCAAATATTCAAGGATTGCCTACTTGGTTTGAAGTAAGGGTAACAGAAAAAGGGTATTTAGGTAGAAGAGAAGGGATAGATATATCAGTTGCTATGAATCCTCAGTCATATGCTGAAGATATTGCCGAAATAAGAAAAGGAGGATATTTATTATATGATTCTTCTTGGAAAAGAGATTTTGGAAGAGATGACATTAATGTTATAGGCATTCCTCTAACCGATATGTGTGTTGAAGCATTTTCAAATCCAAAATTAAGACTTCTATTTAAGAATATTGTATATGTTGGAGCTTTGTCATATCTCTTGGGGATTGGTAAAAAAGTCTATATTGATTTGATTTCAGAAAAATTTAAAGGCAAAGAAAAACTTATTGCCCCTAATGTTAAAGCCTTAGAAATCGGATTTAATTATGCAAAAGAAAACTTTAAGAATCAGTGTGAAATTAAGGTCAAAAAATCTAATAAGACTAAGGGGATGATACTTACAAATGGGAATGATGCTATGGGACTAGGTTGTGTTTATTCTGGCGCTACTGTTTGTGCCTGGTATCCAATAACACCATCTACTTCAGTTGCTGAAGCATTTACAAAATATTGTGAGAAGTTAAGAGTTGATAAAAAAACCAAAAAAAACAAATTTGCAGTTGTTCAGGCTGAAGATGAGTTGGCTGCTATAGGGATGGCTATAGGGGCAAATTGGAATGGCGCAAGAGCCTTTACGGCAACAAGTGGTCCCGGAATATCATTAATGTCTGAATTTTTGGGATTAGCTTATTTTGCTGAAGTTCCAGTAGTTTTATTTGATATTCAAAGGGGAGGACCCTCAACAGGAATGCCTACTAGGACACAACAATCGGATATATTATTATGTGCATACGCTTCTCATGGAGACACAAAGCATATTGTTTTGTTTCCTTCTAATCCTACTGAATGTTTCGAGTTTTCTGTGAAAGCTTTTGATCTAGCTGATCGTTTTCAAACACCGGTAGTAGTTCTTTCAGATTTAGACATTGGAATGAATGACTTCAGTACAGATAAATTTGAGTGGAATGATAATCACAATTATGATAGAGGAAAGGTTTTGTCCAAAGATGATTTGGATAACATAGACAAGTTTGGAAGGTATCTTGATATTGATGGTGACGGCATTCCTTATCGTACGTATCCTGGGACTCATCCAGAAAAAGGAGCTTTTTTTACAAGGGGCTCTTCTCACGATGAATATGCTGTGTATACGGAAGACGGGAAAGTAAATGCAAGAAATTTATCTAGAATATTGCAAAAACATGAGAACGCTTCCCAGCACGTTCCAAAACCTGTTATTTTATCGAATAATAACTCTTTGGGAGTTATATACTTTGGTGGTTCGGAATATTCAATGATTGAGGCTCTGGATTATCTTAATTCGGAAGGAATATTACTGGATTCTATGAGGATAAGATCTTTTCCTTTCAATGATGAAGTTGATAATTTTATTACAAGTCATGATCTGGTTTTTGTAGTTGAACAAAATAGAGATGCCCAAATGAAAAAACTATTATTAGCTGAATCCAAAGCAAATATATCTTCTGATAAACTAACCCCAGTTCTTTGTTTTGATGGAATGCCAATAACTGCAGATTTTATAAGTTCTGAAATCATTAAATTCTTATCGGAAAAGAAAATAAAAGAAATTTTAAATAAAAAATAATATGACTTACATAAAAAAACCTTCTAATTATCACCCTAAGCTTAAAAAAAACAAGCTAGGCCTTACAAGAAGGGATTATGAAGGACCTATTTCAACTCTTTGTGCTGGTTGTGGCCATGATTCAATAAGTGCTGCCATTGTAGAAGCCTGTTTTCAGCTTAATATTGCAGGCCATCAAGTTGCAAAATTATCAGGTATTGGGTGCTCTTCTAAAACCCCTACATATTTTTTAAAGCAGTCTCATGGATTTAATTCTGTTCACGGGAGAATGCCTTCGATTGCCACAGGAGCAAATCTTGCTAATCATGAATTAACCTATCTTGGTGTTTCAGGAGATGGAGACACAGCCTCTATTGGCATAGGTCAGTTTGTGCATGCTGTAAGAAGGCAATTAAACGTTGTGTATATTGTTGAAAATAATGGAACCTATGGTCTTACTAAGGGTCAATTTTCCGCAACTAATGATCTTGAGTCTAAAGGTAAATATGGAGATGATAATCTTTTCCCCCCTATTGACTTAGTGGGGATAGCTATTAATTTAGGAGCAAGCTTTGTGGCAAGAAGTTTTTCTGGAGATAAAAGCCAATTAGTCCCATTGATGAAAGCAGCTTTAAAACATAAAGGATTTGCTCTTATTGATGTGATCTCTCCTTGTGTGACATTTAATAATCACAAAAATTCTACTAAAAGTTATGATTATATAAGAGAACATAATGACGCAGTGTCTTCGAAAACGGATTTTGTTGCAAATGAAAGTACCATAAAAGCTAATTATGGATCAGGAAAAAATCTAGATGTAAAATTACACGACGGTTCAATAATATCTCTTCAAAAAATTTCAAAAAATTATAATCCAGAAAATAAAATTGAAGCCATTAATAAAATTCAACAATCTTATGAAAAAGGAAAAGTATTGACGGGCCTATTATATATAAACCCAAAATCAAAGGATCTTGCTCAAACATTAAATATAGTTGATAAACCGCTTAACGCATTAAATGAAGGAGATCTCTGTCCAGGAAAATCAGAAATTACTAAAATAAATGCTAGTCTAAAATAGTATTCTTATTTCCCTCCTGGCGGGCAGTTTTTTCTTAAAAAATCTGTGAACATAAGTTTTACGTGTGGATATGCGCCGTCTTCTCTTATCCCATGAGATCTGTTTGGGTAGGATAACATATAAAAAACTCTCTTATGTTTAATTAATTCATTTGCTAGCATTTCAGCATTTTGATAATGCACATTATCATCTCCCGTGCCATGAATATA
>CAYLUE010000048.1:4278-11368 GCA_964386795.1 uncultured bacterium | reverse complement strand
TGAGTATTGATTTTAGTAAAAAAGAACAAAGAGAAGGTTATCTTCAAAATAAGCTAGACGATCTACTAGATGGCATTAATGCTTCCTATGGACAATCTTTGCTTGATGAGTTAATGATAAGGCTTGAAGCAACTATCGATGATTTTAACAAAGAAGTCGATGATTTAATGGATGGCCTTAAGAAGAGCTCCGATGAAAAAGAGAAATTGTTGCAGCAAATCAAATCCGGTGAAGTACACAGCGCACAAGATATTAAACCCGCAGGTGATAACGACGATGAAGCTACTGGAGAAAAAACCGACCTTAGTGAGTGGGAAAAAAGATTAGAAGGTATAAGTTAAACTAGAGGAAACGATGAGCGTTAAGGATAAAATTATTTTTGGATTACTGGGTGTTTTGTTAATAGCTGGAGTTTATTTTCAATTGATGGCTGATGACATGAAGTCTCGAATGTCAGAGCTAGATAGCAATGACTCAGAACATCTTGATGTAATTGATAAGGAATTTAGAGAAGGATTAAGGCAATTTAATTTGAAATTTGAAGGCAGAGGCAAACATATTAGAAAAGCACAGGAAGATATAATTTCAAATACAAACCTAATCAATGAAAAAGCCAATCAATTATCCGATAAAATTGAGGAAGTACAATATAATTTAGATGAATATAGTCGCCTTACTAATAAAAAGATTGACCGTACCAATAATGAAGTTGCAGATCTACAAGATAGTTTTGACAGTCAAAGAAGATTAACAAAAAGAAAATTATCTGACCTAGAGCAATCGATTACACAGTTAACTAACCGCGTTAAAGAATTAGAAAATCCAGAAAAGGATAAGAAGAAGTAATATAAAGTTTATATTAAAAAAAGTCGCTTAACGCGACTTTTTTTTTACCCTAACCTCAAATAAAACTTTAAGTGTATATAAAAATTACATATCCAAATTAATTTTTGGATAGTATACGCTATATAAATCACTACAATTAATACATAAAACAGCTAATAATTGTAAATTATCACTATACTCTTAAAGTAAATTATTGATATTTATAAATTCACATATATTTGGATATATGCTAGATAAATTAATGTTTTACATTTATATAAAAAAGAAAGAAAATGGGGTAGTGTTCACAAAGACCTCGGAACCGAGTGAACGCCTACCCCTTCCACATACCAAAGGTACCAAGCCAGCACCTTGATGGGTTAAAGTAAAAGTTTAACGATTAAAAATGCAAGTTTTTTATATAATTTTATTTTTGTCTACTTTGGAGGGATTTGAAAAAAAAAAATAATTAAAGTGCCGGAGGGGGGACTCGAACCCCCACACCTTGCGATACGCGAGTTTGAGTCGCGCGCGTCTACCAATTCCGCCACCCCGGCATTTATTCTATAGATTTGTTAAATAAATTATTAGGATTTTTACTCTGAAGTCAAGTACTGAGAATTGATTAATGATTTAAATTAAACTATATTCTTATAAGTTGAATTTCAAGTTTTGGTTGAATGTGTACAATCAAATATTTAGGAGATTATTATGATCACACCTCAAGTTTTATTAGAAAATGCAAAAAAATACTCAGCCGAACCTGCTCTATCTATTAAAGATTCAGATGGAAATTGGCAAACAGACTCCTGGGAGCAGTTCTACAATGTAACTGAATCTATAGCTAAATCCTTATTGGCGTATGGTATTGAAAAAAATGATAAGGTAAGTATCTATAGTTACAATAGAAGAGAATGGAGTGCGTGCTATTCAGCGATACAGTTAATTAATAGCGTTTCTGTTGGCGTATATCACACTTGTTCATCTAGTGAGGTTGAATGGATTGTAGGTAATTCAGAATCTAAAATAGTTTTTCTTGGTAATAATCCAAACGATGGAGATGAAAATGATAAAATGCCTAACAATCGATTATTACATGTTCTGGATAATTTAGATTGCGTAGAATTGGTAGTAACAATGAATGGGGTTGAAAAATTAAATCATCAAAAAATAATTTCTTGGGATGAATTTATTGAAATGGGAAAAGATATCAATTCAGATGCTGTTATGGATAGATGCAATAAAATAGATAAAAATGATACTTGCTCGTTAATCTATACATCCGGAACAACAGGAAATCCAAAGGGAGTAGAATTATCATTTAAAAATTGGTCTTTTGCACTTTCATCAACATCAGAAATGTTAAAATTTAATCAAGGTGAATTATATGTATCTTGGCTACCAGGGGCTCATGTATTTGGCCAACTTGTTGATTGTCATTTTTGGGTAAAAAGTGCAATGCATATGCATATCGTAGATAGCCCTTTAAATACAGTAGATTATGCAAAAGAAATCCAACCGCACTTGTTTATTTCAGTACCACGAATTTATGAAAAAGTTTATTCGAATCTAAAATCAGCTATTGATTCAAAAGCAATCTTAAAAATTGGACTTAAAATTCCAGGTTTATCTTCGGTGTTTAAGAAAAAATTGAAAGAAGCAGCAGGATTCAGTAACCTAAAATTTGCAATTACAGGTGCTGCACCTATAAATCCAGATATTTTAAAATTATTTCAATTTTTAGGTATACCTTTGTATGAAGGATGGGGGCTAACGGAAACTACCGCAGGTGCAACATTAAATTATAATAACCATAACAAAATTGGTTCAGTTGGAAAATGTATTCCTGAAACTGAGGTGAAAGTTGCAGAGGATGGTGAGCTTCTATTAAAAGGTGACCATATCATGAAAGGTTATTATAATAATCCCGAAGCTACCGCAAAAGAGATAATAGATGGATGGTTTCATACTGGTGATGTTGGAAAAGTAGATGAGAATGGATATGTATATATTACCGGAAGAAAGAAAGAAATTTATGTTAGCTCCGCTGGTAAAAATATTGCCCCATTAGTGATTGAAGAAACAATGAAATCTATTCCTATGGTTTCACAATGTTTTTTAGTTGGCGATAATAAAAAATATTGCTCTGCACTATTAACCTTAGATGTTGGAGTTATATTAAGGGATAAAGTAAAAATAGATGCACATAAAATTCCAAAAGATCCAGCTCTTCAAATAAAAATGCTTGAGGAAAATTCTTTTAGCCTTTCAGATTTTACTGAAAATAAAGATATTTTTTCAGAGGTCGAGAATGAAGTTGGCCGATTAAATAATGAATTTTCAAATCCAGAGCAAATCAAAAAATTCGTAATACTTCCAAGAGACTTTACCATTGATGACGGGGAGCTAACTCCAACATTAAAAATTCGCAGAAAACAAATTAATGATAATTGGTCTTCTGAGATAAATTCAATGTATTCTGAATAGATACATGAATAAAATATTAGTATTAGGATGTGGCACATGGGGCAGCGCTATTGCTCAATCCTTATCAAATAATTCCCACTTGATTACTATGTGGCATTACGATGAAGATAAACTATTAAATTTTAATAAAACCCGTATTCACCCAAATCTTTTAAATTTTACTTTTAACTCAAATATCAATTTTGATTATAATCTTGAGAATTCGTTATCTGAATCAGAAATAGTTGTAGTAGCTACACCATCTAGCGCTGTTCGTGGTATTATTGCTAAAATAAATCCCTTTTTAAAAGATAGTCAAATTATAGTCAACACTGCAAAAGGACTTGAAGATAAAACATTATTAAGAATGAGCGAAGTAATTACTGAGGAAATTACTATACCTAATTTTGATAATATTGTGTCCTTGTATGGACCAAGTCACGCTGAAGAAGTAATTAATGAACAACCAACCACATTAGTTTCAGCTTCAAAGCATATAAATATTGCCGAGAAAATTCAGTCTGTTTTTTCTTCTGGTATATTACGCGTATATACAAATCAAGATATTATTGGTGTTGAGCTAGGTGGATCGTTAAAAAATGTAATAGCTATTGCTACAGGTATTTGTGATGGAATAGGTTTTGGAGACAATGCAAAAGCAGCTTTGATTACAAGAGGAATGGCTGAAATAATTAGGTTAGGTGAAAAAATGGGAGCTACTGCTTCTACTTTCTCGGGTTTAAGTGGTATGGGTGATTTAATTGCAACTTGTTTGAGTAAGCATAGTAGAAATAGACATGTTGGCGAATCAATAGGTGAGGGAAAGAGTTTAGATGAAGTATTGAATTCTATGGAAATGATAGCTGAAGGTGTTAATACTGCAAAAGCTATAAATGATTTATCAATTAAGTACCAAGTCGATATGCCAATTTCAAATGCCGTATATAAAATTTTATTTAATAATGATGACCCAAAAAAGATAGTCAGTGATTTAATGAATAGGAATCTAGTTCAAGAAAAGAATAATTAATTTTTTCTTCCTTTATCTTTGTTGATTAATATTCATAATTTTTATTATGCCCCTGTAGTTCAATGGATAGAATAAATCCCTCCTAAGGATTAGATACTGGTTCGACTCCAGTCGGGGGTACAAATATATACCGTAAGGAAAGAAATGCTAAAACCGAAAAGAAAAATTACCAGAGATGAAATTAAAAAAGATTCATTTGTTGAATCTGTTTTCCAACTGCGAAGATTTATTAAAGAAAATAGGCAGTTATTGACGCGTATTGGTGGAGGCATTGGACTTTTAGCATTTGTGATGATTTTTTTATCTCAAAGTTTTCAAAATAATCAAAAAGAAGCTCAATATTTATTAACCAAATCAACTCTATTTTTAGATAATGGAGATTCGCAAAATGCTAAAATTCAACTCCAAGAGCTAGTAGATGAATATGGCTCGACTGAAGCAGGTAGAGCAGGCGGGTTTTATCTTGGACAAATATATTTTTCTAATAATGATTATGAATCATCATTACCTCTTTTTCAAGTTTATTCAAAAAAGGGAAAAAATACATTTTTAGTGATTTCAGCAAACGAAGCTATTTCTAATATATACCTATATAAAAATGATATGAAAAATGCGATTAAATATCAATTAAAAGCTGTAAATCACTCAAATACAAACAAACTCAAGGCGTATAATAATTTAAAATTAATTGAATTATATCTTAAAGATAGCGACTATGATAAATCAAATAAGATAATAAAAGATCTTCGTTCTAATCATTCTGATGATGTAGATATCATGCAAAAAGTTGACTATGTTATTGGGCTTATGATGAAAAAATAGTTTTTTATTTACTGATTGTTGAAGTTGAAATATAATTGTAATTTATATGACTGAAAAGTGGGCTACTGGCCCACTTTTCTTTTAATTAGACCTATGGATATAATAAAAAATACAATTGAAGATTTAATTCCTGATGATCTTGTGATTATTGATTATAATGATTTTTCTAAATCAGGGAAGTTGAAAATAATTATTGATGGTATAAATGGTATAGATTTAAAAACTACATCATCATTGGCAAAAAAAATAAAAAAATTAAATGTCATTAATGAAACATTTCCTGATGGTATACAGTTGGAAATATCATCCCCAGGAATTGGTGCGGACTTAATGTTTCCTTTTCAGTATAAAAAAAATCTTGGTCGAACATTAAAAATTATCACCTCAGATAATTTAGATAATTTAAAAATAGAACTTTCTTCTTGCGATGATGTTGGGTTAGAAGGGATTCTTCCAGGTGGTGAGAAAATAAATTTGACATATGATCAAATTGAGAAAGCAAAAGTTATTGTTAATTTTTAGTTTTTTTAGGAGGAGTTTTGGTAAATAGAGAGCTAATTGAAGTTTTTTCAGAGATTGCCAGAGAAAAAAATGTTGAAAGATCTGAGCTTGGATCAATTATAGAATCCCTATTTCTACATCTTGTTGAGCGAGAAAGGGGTGATGCTAGTAATTGTAGTGTAATTGTAAATCTTGACAAAGGTGAGTTTGAAATTTATGTAGAGAAAGATATTGTTGAAGATGTTGAAGATCCGGTCATGGAAATAACTTTAGATGAAATTGCTAAAATTGATAGCGAAATGGCTAATGATCTTGAAGTCGGAGATTCATATATTGAGATTATTGATCCTATGATTTTTGGTAGAAGGATGATATATATGGCCAAACAGTTTTTCTCCCAGAAGCTACAAGATGTTGAGAAAAAATATATATATGAAGATTATGCTAATCGTGTTGGGGAGATCATAATTGGAACAGTTCATCAGGTTCAAAGGGATAATGTATTTGTAAATATTGACCAAGCTGAGCTCAGAATGCCTAAAAAAGAGCAGATACGCTCCGAAAGATATCGCAGGGGAGATTCAGTTCGTGCTGTGATAAAATCAGTCGAAATCACTTCAAGAGGGCCTGATATAGTTGTATCAAGAAGTGATAATCATTTTCTATATAAAATGTTTGAGATGGAAGTACCAGAGATAGAAGATGGAATTATTGAAATCAGTTCTATTGCTAGATATCCTGGTGAGCGAGCAAAAATAATTGTTAAATCACATGACAGAAGGATTGACCCTGTGGGAGCATGTGTTGGTATGAGAGGAAGTAGAATCCAAGCTATTGTTCGTGAATTAAATAATGAAAAAATTGACATAATTAACTTTAGCGAACAATCTGAAGTATTGATTAGTAGGGCTTTATCCCCGGCTAAACCACTCGACCTTTACATTGATGATGATAGAAGCTATTGCATCGCTATTTTTGATGATGATGAATTAGAACTTGCCATAGGACGTGGAGGTGTAAATGTTAATTTAGCGGCAAATGTAACTGACTACAAAATCGATGCATTTGGAAAGAAGGAATATGAGCGAAAACAGGTGGAACAAGAAACACTTCTATCTGAAGTTGAAAATATAAAAAAATCCGTGGCTAAAACTTTAAGCGATCATGATATTTCTACAGTATCTGATTTACTCAATTCAAGCGAAGAAAGCCTTCTAGATATTGATAAAGTTGATGAAGATGTTCTAGAAGATATCTATGATAATGTACAGAAGTTTATTGAAAAAAATCAAAATGAAGAACCTACGGAAGAGGAAACACCTGAAGAGGAAGTAGCCGAAGAACCTACGGAAGAGGAAACACCTGAAGAGGAAGTAGCCGAAGAACCTACAGAGAAAGAAAAATAAATAAATTACTTATGGCAAAGCGAAGAATATTTCATATAGC
>CAYLUE010000048.1:0-4178 GCA_964386795.1 uncultured bacterium | reverse complement strand
GAGAAAGAAAAATAAATAAATTACTTATGGCAAAGCGAAGAATATTTCATATAGCAAAAGAATTAAATATTTCACATACTGAAATATTATCTTTTTTAGAAGGTAAGGGTATAGTTGTAGCTAGTCATATGGCTCCAATTGATGAAGATGTTTATAAATTGGTTTTATCTGAATTTCACAAAGATAAAGAATCGGTAGAACGATATAGAAAAGAACAAGTTCGACGTGAAATTCACGATACAAGAATCCTTGAGCAGCAAAAAGCCAATAAAAAACTAAATTTATTATCTCTTGAAAAACAAAGAGAAATTGAAGAAAAAGAAAAAGAAGATTTTAAAGCTAGGGAAGAGAAAGCTAAAAGAGAAGCTTTTGAAATAGAACAATCCGAAAAAGAAAAACAGCAAAATCAAGCATTAGAGATTGAAAATAAAAAAATAACGGATACAAAAAAACAGAAGCAAGAAGATTTAGATAAGAAAAAGAAATTAAAGTCTAATAAAAAAACTTTTAGAAAAGTTGAATTGTCGGATATTGAATCTCAAGTTGGTAAAGGCACAACTAATCGACCTTCTAAATCAAAGCAAGCAGATGCAAAAAAATTAAAATCGACCACAGCTACAGTAAAAAAGATTAAGGCTAGCCTTGAAACTAAATCAAAAAAGAAGGTTTATAAAAAAGATAAGAGCGGAGATATAGATGATGATGCAATAAATGAAGTTAAACCTTTAAGTATTGCAGAATTCTCTAATGTAGATGAGTTATCAAAAATATTTGAAGTTCCATCAAATTCAATTATTCAGAAATGTATGGGTTTAGGAATTTTAGCAACTATTAATCAAAGGCTTGATTGGGATATTATTGAATTATTGGCAGAAGAATTTGGATTTAAAGCTGAAAAACTTGAAGATATAGGTGAAGAATTATTTGATTTTGAAGATACGGATGAGGATAAGAAAAATGCCATTGAAAGACCTCCGGTTGTTACAGTTATGGGTCATGTTGATCATGGCAAAACTTCATTATTAGATTTTATTAGAGAAAGTAATGTTGTAGCGGGTGAGTCTGGTGGAATTACACAACATATTGGAGCATATCAAGTAGCTCTTAAAGATGGTAATATTGTAACATTTCTAGATACACCTGGACATGAAGCATTTACAGCTATGCGAGCACGAGGAGCTCAGATCACTGATATGGTAGTATTAGTTGTGGCAGCAAACGATGGCGTTATGCCCCAAACGATTGAAGCTATAGACCATGCTAACGCTGGAAATGTACCATTAGTTATTGCTATAAATAAAACAGATCTACCCGACATTGATTTGGAAAGAATTAAACGTGAATTGTCAGAACATAATGTTTTGGTTGAAGATTGGGGTGGTAAAGTTCAAGCAATCCCTATTTCTGCTAAAACAGGTGATGGCATTGAAGATCTTCTTTCATCCATGATTATAGAATGCGAAATGCTTGAACTTAAATCTAATAAAGATACTTTTGCGCGTGGAACTGTTGTTGATTCAAAGCTTGATAAAGGACATGGGCCAATAGCTACTGTTCTAATTCAAAAAGGAACTTTAAATGTAGGTGATCCTTTTATATGTAATAATATATCAGGAAAAGTGCGAGCAATGATGAATGAAAGAGGGCAGCGAATTAAAACCGCAACCCCATCAACCCCTGTACAAATTTTAGGATTTGATCAAGTTCCGCAATCAGCTGATATATTTGCCGTTGTTGAAAATGAAAGGGAAATAAAGAGGATAGTCTCTGATAGGCAACGATTAAAAAGAGAAATTGATTTAAAGAAAATTACCGCCCAATCTTTAGATGCAATGTCCGCTTTAATCAAAGAAGGCGCTATTAAAAATTTACCTATCATTATTAAAGGTGATGTAGATGGATCTATTGAAGCGCTGTCCGAACAATTAAGTAAAATTTCACATGATGAAGTAGGAGTACAAATAATTCATAAATCAGTTGGAATAATTTCAGAGTCAGATGTGCTTCTAGCTGCAGCTTCCAAAGCTGTAATCATTGGATTTCAAGTACAAGTATCTTCGAATGCTAAATTGCAGGCTCAGCAAGAAGGCGTTGATATCAGAACATACAGCATTATCTATCAGGCCGTTGAAGAAGTAACATTAGCTTTAGAAGGTCTATTGGAACCTGAAAAAGTTGAAGAAGTTTTAGGAAAAGCAGTAGTTCAAGAAGTTTTCAAGATTCCAAAAATTGGTTTTATTGCAGGATCTAAGGTCACCGAAGGTCTAGTAAAAAGAAACGCAAGAGCTAGAGTAATCAGAGATGATGAAGAAATTAGTGAGGGCGAAATAGTTTCACTGAAACATATAAAAGATGATGCGAAGGAAATGAAAGAAGGATTTGAATGTGGTATTGGTGTTGATGAATTTTCAAAATTCAAAGAAGGTGACATTATTGTTTGTTATGAAATCAAATCTATTAAGAGAACATTGGTACTTAATTGAAATCAAATCGACCCTTTGATAGAACAGATCGGGTCGCGAATGAAATCCAAAACATTTTAGGCCAGATCCAAACTCAGTATATTGATTTATCTGAATTAGGGTTTATTACGTTTACAAAGGTTATCATATCTCCAGATTTAAAACATGCAAAAATATTCTTTGGGGTTGTGAATAATAAAAAAACGATAGAAAAAACAACTATAGAATTGAATAAAAAATCAAAAGCATTCAGAAAATATTTAGGCCAACAATTGACAATCAAATTTACTCCAGAATTAAAATTTTATTATGATGATTCAATATCCCATGTTGAAAGAATTGATAAATTGTTCAATAAGCTAGATCAAAAAGATAAAAATTGATTTATAATATGTATAAACCTGTAGGTTGGACAAGTTTTGACCTTGTAAAGAAAGTTAGATCTATAACTAGAGAAAAAAAAGTAGGTCATGGAGGAACTCTTGATCCATTTGCAGAAGGTGTATTAATAATTGGAACGGGTAAAGAAACTAAGCTACTAACTCAAGTTTCCGATGAAAAAAAATCATATAATGGTGTTATTCAGTTAGGCTCTGAAACCAATACACTAGATACAGAAGGTGAAGTAATAAATACTACACCAATACCAGCAATTGATAGAAATGATTTAAATAAGACATTACATAGCTTTAAAGGAAAATATATTCATAAACCTCCAATGTTTTCTGCAAAGAAAGTTAATGGAACCCGTTTATATAAATTAGCTAGAAAGAATATTGAAATAGATCGAAAGAAATTGATTAGTACTATTTATGATATAAAATTAAATGATTATTCTGATCAATTAATTGATTTTTCTGTTACATGTTCTAAGGGTACATATATTCGTGTTTTGGCTTCTGATATTGCAAAAAAGATCGGTACAATAGGATATTTAGTAAAACTAATCAGAACAAGTATAGGTGATTATAAAATATCAAATTCCCTATCTATAGATAAATTTGAGTCACAATGGAAATCTATAGAGAGTTAGATCGCATACCTGATATGGAAGATTCAATAGTGACTATTGGCACGTACGATGGTTGCCATAGAGGACATCAGGAAATTATTAAAAAAGTAATTGTTAATTCAGAATTAAATAATAGTAAATCCATTCTAATTACATTTGATCCCCATCCAAGGCACATTTTACAACCTGAGGCGAAATTACCTATATTAATGCACATCGATAGAAAGCTTGATTTTCTTCAATCATTTAATTTAAACGCAGTAGTTGTAATTCCTTTTGATGAAGTTTTTTCTATGATTACTGCAATTGATTTTTTAAATAACACAATATTAAAACGCCTTAATGCATCAAAAATTATAGTTGGATATGATCATCATTTTGGCTTTAACCGTCAAGGGTCACCTGATTTTTTAAAAAAACTATCCATTGATAGTAATTTTGAAGTAGAAGTTGTGGAGCCGATTTCAGATCAAGAAATGATTATCTCCAGTACACATATCCGTCAATTAATTCAAAATGGATATGTTAGAAGAGCTTCTTTTGAATTAGGCTGGGTCTTTGGATTTGAGGCTAAAGTAGTGGCGGGTTCTGGTAGGGGAAGGGATCTTGGATTTCCCACAGCCAACTTTGTACCGATAGAAAAAAATCAATTAATTCCAGCAAATGGGGTATATTTTATTCGCGGAAGGATTAATGGTAATAGT
>CAYLUE010000047.1:0-11751 GCA_964386795.1 uncultured bacterium | reverse complement strand
GCTGGACTATGGATGTCAGAGATTATTTCGCTTCCAGTAACGGCTTTACTCGTTCCGGTATTAGCTTATTTTTTTAAAATATTATCCCCAGTAGAAGCTATGGCGCCATTTTCAAATACGATTATATTTCTATTTATGGGTGGATTTACCTTAGCGGCATTATTAAATAAGCATGGCATTGATTTATGGCTTGCTGATAGGGTAATCCGATTAGCAGGGGGCAGTTTATGGTTTTCTGTGATAGGTTTCTTTGGCGTAACAAGTATACTGTCTATGTTTATTAGTAATACAGCGACTACCGCCATGATGGTTCCGATTGCTGTATCATTAATTGATAAACAGTTTCCACGCATGAGAACCATGTTATTATTAGGCACTGCCTATGCTGCAAATATTGGAGGTAATGGCACCGTAGTTGGCTCTCCACCTAATGCGATTGCAGCTGCAGCTTTGGATATTAGTTTTTATGAATGGTTCAAGGTTGGTTTTCCAACATTGCTTTTTATGTTTCCTTTAGTTGTATTATCCTTATGGTACGTTATTAAGCCAGAAAAAGATGCATATGTAAATCGTATTGATAGCAAGAATTTTAATTGGACATCTACTGCAAAAGGAGCGATTGGACTATTCTTATTCACGGTTATTTGTTGGATATTTTCTAGTCAAATATCAGACATTTTAGGGTTAAAGAAATTTGACCACATGATTGCAATCCTTATCACTGCGCTAGCTCCAGCATTTGGACTAATTACATGGAAAGATTTAGAGAAAAAAATTGGCTGGGGAATCTTGATTATTTTTGGGGGTGGCTTATGTCTTTCTTCGGTACTGGGAGTAACAGGTACTACCGCGTGGATAGCCTCTTCTATATTTAATTCTATTAACACTGCACCTTTATGGGTTATTCTAGTGGTTTCAATTACCATGATGGTGCTATTAACAGAATTATCTTCAAATACTGGATCTGCGGCTATCTTGGTACCAGTGATGTTCTCACTGTCTGATCAGTTTAGTCCTGAGTTTGCTTTTGCGATGGTGTTTGGTATTGGCTTAGCTGCAAATTGTGCCTTTATGCTTCCCATTGCAACGCCACCAAATGCGTTGGTATATGGAACAGGATATATCGAACAAAAAGAAATGCTTAAAACCGGTATGTTATTAAATATCTTTTCAGTTATAGTTGTCTTTACCTTTGTATCAATACTATTATGAACAAAAGTTTTAAATTATTTAAGGTAGTATATATTTTTCTTTTTCTAGTCTCCTTTTTAATTATTAGTTGCGAAGAAAAGAAGAATGAGGATCAACCTGCTACGGTTCAACCTCCAATTATTATTGAGCCAGAAGTCTTTCCAGCGCTAGGCCATGACGGTCCATACGAAGTAGGATCCGTTTATTATGGTCGAGAGAATTATATTGAGTATCACCCAGGTAATATCCCTATTGTTCTTTCTGCGCCTCATGGCGGACAATTAAAACCAGAAGAAATTCCGGACCGAACGTATGGTACCACTGTTACAGATGACAATACCTATGAATTAACTAAAGTAATTATGGATACGATGAAAGTTCGATTTGGTGGGACACCGCATGTTATCCTTTGTAGGTTAAAAAGAACCAAGCTAGATGCAAATCGTGATAGCGTTGAAGCTGCGCAGGGCAACAGATATGCCATACGTGCTTGGCAGGAATATCATCATTATATCAATACCGCTAAAAAGAAAGTTGAATCTGAATTAGGTAGCGGTTTATTATTTGACATGCATGGACACGGAGCAAACCCAGATGGCTTTTATGACCTGCGCACTTGGCTTGGATATCTTGTGCCGGGAGACGCGCTAGATCAAAGCGATATTAGTCTTAATACTATTGATAATGGTAGAAAAACAAGTATTCGAGCTCTAATTGATAGCTCTGCATATGATTTTATTGAGGTATTGCGTGGAAAAAATAGCTTTGGATCACTATTGGATAGTTTGAGTTTTAAATCAGTACCAAGCGTTAATGATCCAGGACCACAAGGATCCCGCTATTTTTCTGGTGGCTACAATACAGCAAGACATGGGTCACGAGGTAGTGGTTTAATCAGTGCAATTCAAATTGAGGCACCTAAGCCTGGAATAAGGGAAAATACTACCACCTGGTCAAGATTTGCGCATGCGTTTACAATCACTGTGGATGAATACTATTACCGCCATCTCAATAGAAGGATAAAGCGTTAGTTATTGAGGCTATTGTAAAATAATTCTGCTGCTATTGGCGCCACTTCGCTTGAAGAATGACCCACATTTGAAACCGTTTCAAGCTTCCAATTGAATTCTACCCCAAGTTCATCTGCTTTATTTTTTGCTGCGTCAAAAAAATATTTTGCTCGTTCATAGCGATGCGACCCTTGTCGCATGGCTTGAGATGTTTTTCTTAAAGATGAATCATTTGGATCGGTATCGTTTTCACCAACCAGGATGGTAATAGATAGTTGAAATTTTCCACTTAGATTACTTTCAATGAATGGTGAATTATTCAAGCCATAAGGGTAGCTTTCTGAATAATTTGGTAGGGTATACCAGCCGCTTGCACCTGGAATAATAAATGATGCACGCTTTGGATCGGTGAATAGTGCATATCGATGCACAAATTGACCTCCACCTGAAAATCCATATACTCCATACGTGTCATAAGTAGTCACATCATTCTTTTTTAAGTAGGAGAAAATTTCCTCAATTAGATTGTAGGTCCATTTTGTGGAATCAGCGAACTGATTATTAACATACATCATCCCATTTTGATAATTAGCGCTTCCAGGAAACTTTGTTTCATTAAATTCAGGACAGATAACAATAAATTTATATTGACGTGCAGATTCACTCCAATATCCACAATTATTGACTACGCTTCGACTGCTTCCGTGCATCACGAAAATTAAAGGGAGGTCTTTTGCTCCCTCTACTGGAAGATAGCTATACACATTGATGGGCTTATCTGTTAATGGTGCATACTGATTAAAGGCAAATTTTCCATTGCCATATTTTAAAAAAGTGGTTGGTTTATTTATCTCTTCAGCGTTTGTTGATTTATCTTCGCAATTTGAAATAAATAAGATGGTTAGAAGAAGGATAAAATTATAATTTTTCATGTGAAAGAATGCTATGAATCCATTAATTTATACTCTAAAAGTTAATGTAAAATATTATAGCGTAGCATAATAAAACCGATCATATGAATAATTCAACAAAACGCTTTGCAATTCTTTGCCATGAAGCATTCAACTATATAAAAAATAAAACAGGTAATATGTTAATTCGTTATCGCCCTGATGAGGTGGTTGCCGTTATTGATCGGGAAAAAATAGGCAGCACCTCTGAAGAAGAGGTGGGCGTAGGAGGCGATACCCCAGTAGTAGGCGATTTTAATGCCACCCTTCATCTAAATCCTGATACGCTTGTGATAGGAAATGCAACACAGGGTGGATTCATTACCGATGAGTATAAGGCAGAAATAATCAATGCAATGAATGCGGGTTGTGATGTTATTAGCGGTATGCATCAATTCTTAAATGATGATGAGGAATTAAAAAATATAGCCGCACAAAAGAATGTAAAGTTAATTGATTTACGAATGCCGCCAGATCCTCCTCATTTTCCAACCGGAACCTGGCAGAATAGAAAAGTACCTGTACTATTAATAGTGGGAACGGATTGCGATACCGGTAAAATGACTACTGCGTGGGAGGTGGCCAAACGACTCCAGGATAGAGGGCGCAAGGTTGAATTTATTGGTACCGGACAAACTGGAATCCTATTAAGCGGGTCAGGTGTTCCAATTGATGCGGTCAAAGCAGATTTTATGGCGGGTGAAATTGAATTTCTTATCCAAAACACACCTAAGGATACAGAGTTGGTTATTATTGAAGGGCAAGGGGCGCTCACTAATCAGTTTTACGCGGGAGTGACGTTAGGTCTAATGCATGGAGCAATGCCAGACTATATGCTCATGACGCATGACCCATCCAGAGATCTGGATGTAACCGACTTTCCTATGGTATCAATGCACCATGTTATGGATCTACATTTAGATCTCATGAAGGTATTTCGGGAATCTAAATTTATTGGAATCAATTTATTGACCTTCGCATTTGATGAAAAAAAGGCATTGCAGGTGATTCAAGAATCTGAAAATGAATATAAAATACCAACAACCGATTTGATCCGATTTGGGGATAAAGGTCTTATTGATGCAATTGAAGGAATTCTATGAGAATATCTATATTTATCATGTTGGCTTTAACGTTACAATCATGCACTGATAGAGGATTGTATAAGGAATCAGGTAATAAGGTAGCGCGATCCACAAATGGAGTTGTAGCAACTGCACACCCACTAGCAACCCAGGCTGCGGTAGATATATTAGCGCAAGGGGGTAATGCAATGGATGCTGCGGTATCTGCTGCATTTACTTTAACGGTTGTTGAGCCTACCATGAACGGTATTGGTGGTAGAACACAGATTTTGATTTATTCACCAACCAGCGGATATCATGGTATTGATGCGACTACAGCTGCCCCTGATGATTATGATTATGAGAATGCTCCTAAGAAAAAATATGGATATCCCAGCATTGGAATCCCTGGAACAGTAAAAGGTTTAACAAAAGGATTAGAAGATTTTGGTAGCATGAATCTCCCAACTGTAATGAATGACGCAATAAATCATGCTGAAAATGGACATTATTTAATTGAAGGTGAAGCACGAAGATTGGCAAGCGTCAATCAGCAGATCAATGAATTTGCTGGAACAAAACAATATTTTACGAATTCTGATGGCTCTCCATTAAAATCAGGTAAACTCCTTATTCAAAAGGATTTATCTGAAGTACTTAAATCAATTTCTAATGAAGGTTCGGATGTATTTTATAGCGGTTGGATCGCTGAAAAAATTGTGCAAGATAACAATAATAATGGTGGAGTATTATCTTTAGATGCTCTTGCTAATTATAAGGCGCAAACCTCTCATATTGTAAAAGGAAATTATCGTGGTCATGATTTAGCAGCCCTGTGGATGCCAGCATTTGGAGCCATTACGATCGAAGCGCTCCATATTCTTGAATATTTAGATTATGATCTTCAGAATAAAGATGCATGGGCAGAATCAATTTATCATGCAATTGATGCTGCCTATCTTGATCGTAGAGTTCAGTTCTCAATCAAGGATGCTGATAAATTTACCTCTAAGGCTTGGGCAAGAAAACGCGCCAATGAAATACATAATTCTACAGTTTCAAATTTGGATACAGATCTTCCTGAATCCTATGTTGCCGCTATGGGACATACTACCCATCTTACCGTTGTAGATAAAAATGGAATGATTGTGGTATTAACTCAAACAATTGGCACAACCATGGGTTCAAAGGTAGCTACCCCGGGTCTTGGCTTTATGTATGCACAGACACTTGGTGGTTATCTCGGAGAAATTAAACCGGGCGTGAGAGCACCTTCACATATTTCCCCAATAATTGTTTCACGTGACGGTATACCATTTTTGGCTTTAGGAGCCGCTGGTGGCGCTAGGATACCTTCCTCGATAGTTTCTGTTATAAGCAGAGTAATTGATCAAAATCATTCTCTTGAAGAGGCTATGGCCCTTCCAAGAGTGCATCCTTCTCAGGAAAATATAGAAATTGAATTGATTTCCGTTAAAGAGCAGTCACAAGGTAATTATTTCACAAATAATACCTATAGCCAGCAAGATACCGTATTTTTTATGAATCTAGGTCATAGTGTTAGATTTAGAGATGGTATTGCAAATTTTGGTCGCGTACATGCCGTTATGAGAGAAGGGAACGAGTGGATTGGGGTTTCTGATCCTGACTGGCAAGGTAATAGCGGCTCTGTAAAATAGCCATGCAATTTCATTTTGAAACCTATCGCATAGAATGTACACATCCCTTTGGAATTTCTCGAAGCTCGCATGATTATTACGACATTGTTTATGTTTATTTAGAACATAATGGATTTCTAGGAAGAGGGGAAGCTGCTCCCTCAGGGCGCTATAATGAGTCTACCAATCGAATATTGTCCCAACTGCAAACAGGTATTGATATCCCAGATTCCATGGAAGACCCTATGGTTTTTTCAAATCAGATATCATCCCAATGCGATAATGTAAAATCACTAGAGGTTGCATTTTCAATGGCGACCCTTGATCTGTGGTGTCAAATGCAGCAAGAGCCTCTCTATAAATATTTTAATGCAGATCCAAATAATACTCCGCTCACTTCATATACTATTTCCATTGGCGAAATGGAGTTGATCCCTCAGAAAGTTGAAGAGGCAACTCCTTATCAGATTATCAAAGTGAAGCTTGGAGTAGGTATTGAACACGATAAGTCAATCATTCGAGAAATACGAAAAGAGACCGATAAGGTAATACGGGTAGATGCTAATGAAGGATGGGACATTGAAACTGGACTAGAAATGACCCGTTGGCTCGCTGATCAAAATATTGAATTTATTGAACAACCCTTTAAGTCTACCAATTTATCCGATACCGCCCAATTAAGGTCTAAATCTCCACTACCTATCATTGCGGATGAAAATAGTCTCAATTCGGCCGATATACCTCAAATAGAAGGTATATTTGATGGAATAAATATAAAGCTAATGAAATGCGGAAGTCTTTTTGAGGCAATTAAAATGGTTAACATGGCTCGCGAGCGCGATATGCAGATCATGCTGGGATGCATGATTGAGTCATCGGTTGCAATAACTGCTGCAGCGCACATCTCACCGCTAGTTGATTACGCTGATCTAGATGGGAATTTATTGATCAAGAATGATCCTTATCATGGTGTAGTAATAGAAAATGGAAAACTAGTACTTCCAAATTCAAATGGGATCGGCGCTAGTTTAAAAGAGAATAATTCTAATTTACAATAGGATTATTTTCTATTTCAGGTAACAATTCTTTGACTAGATTAAATTTAGCATTTGATTCTGGGCTATAAGTCTTTTCAGGTAATTTATTTATTAATTTTCTTGCTTGCTTTACCCTATCTTTTGTTGCTGGATGGGTTGATAGAAGTTTTTCTATCTCAGATGGCCCTTCTTTATCTTTGCTGCTTAGTTTTTCAAAAAATTGCTGCGATCCAATTGGATTAATTCCCGCATCGTGCATCTGTTGAATACCTAGGCGATCCGCTTCAAGTTCATCACCTCTGCTATAGTTCAGCAATATACCAGTACCTGCTAAATCCGCCACTAGCAGTACATTTTCAGTAGTTTCTTGGCCGATAAAAATTGAACCCAAGATACTGCCCAGGCTAAGAGTTGCATTGATAGCTCGAGCCTTACTCATTCGCTTCATGCTGTGTTCACCTACGACATGACCAATTTCGTGTCCAATAACCGATGCTAATTCGGCCTCGGTTTCGGCAAAACGAATAAGTCCTGTATTGACATAGCAAAACCCTCCAGGTATAGCAAACGCATTGACAGCAGAATCATCAACAACTTTAAAGGTGAATGGAATATTGCTACGCTTTGAAACCTGAACCATGCGCTGTCCAAGATCATTAATATATTCTACTATATCTGTATTTTTATTTAGAGAAATTTGTTGTTCAATTTGCTTGGAATATTCGTACCCTATACGCATTTCTTCATCGGTAGAGTATAGATTAAACCCAGATACTTGTTGACCTATTTGTGAGCAGTTTGTCTGCAAAATTGTGATCAACATAATCAATATTAAAAAACTACTTTGTTTGAGGTATTTTCTCTTCATTTAAACTAATATCTGCTGCTGCTATTATTTAAAGGAATTGAAATTAAGCTGATGAAAAAGATCATTGCCATAGTATTTTCACTATTACTCCTTTCCTGTGAGGATAAGAACAGTTCATCTGAATTGATCGAACAACCTTTAGTGGTTTTGGATTTTAATAATATTGATAATGTGAATATTGATATTCAAAACCTGCAAGATAAATTGACACAAATTATAGCACTTGATCATTTAAGAAGCATTGGTATTTTATACAATAATAAATTGGTATTTGATCATTATAAGGTTGGCAATATCAATACTAAGTATCCCGTTTATTCTATCACTAAAAGCGTTCTATCTGCAATCGTAGGTCAATTAATTGATCAAAAATTAATTGATAATGAATATAGTCCTATTGATACCTTTTTAGATATCTCAAACTATAAAAATCCTGAAGTAAAAAGACAGATTAGGGTAAATCACTTATTAGCAATGAGATCAGGTATTGAAGATGACACAAACTATATAAGAAGCAATAATCCCATTAAATATATTCTAGATAGGGACGTTATGTATGCACCGGGTGATTCATGGAATTATAGCTCTGCAGGTACGCATGTATTATCAGCTATTTTTACTGAGATTTCCAATCGAAGCGCTGAAGAATTTGCAAAAGAATTTTTATTTGACCCTCTTGGAATTAAAGATTATTACTGGGAATCTGATATCAATGGGATCAGTAATGGTGGTTGGGGATTGTATTTAAAATTAAGAGATATGTTAAAATTTGGAAATCTATATCTTAATGATGGAAAATTAGAGAATACACAACTCATTTCACAATCATGGATTGATAAATCAACTAGTAAAATCATTACCTTTAGAAGCGGTAGTGGTGCTTGGGATTATTTACCAGATAATGAGTCTGGATATGGATATCTCTGGTGGGTCAATTCCATTGGATCTAAAGATGTATTTTCCGCATTAGGCTATGCCGGTCAGTATATTATATTAGATAATTCTCGAAAACTAGCCATTGCCATCACATCAGATGAAGCCTCAAATAGTAATTATCGCAAAGAAATTAGCAGTATCGTTTTTAATGAATTAATTAGTATTTTTCCACTAACACATGCTTCTAACAATTAATTATTTCAAGCCTTCATACCTATGTTAAGATATATACTCTTATTTTTACCTGTTGTTCTATTTGCAGATAATAAGCTTCACCCAGACGCACCTAAGAATAGACCACACCATACGTTGGGATATGGTATTTTGGGTTCAACATATCTTTCAAGCGATCAGATATTTGTAGGTCAAACTGGTTCTACGCTTAATAATGGCTCTGTGTATGTTTATTCAATATCGAATAATGAAATAATTAAAGATCAAATTTTTCCTCCGATCAAAGGTACCGTTGCGTATGATTTTGGTCATTCAATATCTGTGGATAGCAATTTAATGCTTATTGGTGCGCCTAGTCGTGCTGGCAAAGGGGTGGGGAGGGCTTATATCTATCAAAAAACAACTAGCAATAAATGGACCTTAATAAAAGAGATTATTCCAGACCCAAAAATTTGGACAACTGATTTTGGTTCAAGTGTTGAGATTCAAGATGGGTTGATATTAATTAGCGATCGGTACGCTAGAAATGAAGATGGAATGGTATACACAATGTATTTAGATAGTGAGACAGAAAAATGGATAAAGATTGATCCTATTTGGACAGATCAAATTATCTCACATGGACTGTTTGGTCAAGATATTGATATTCATGATAATCGAGCAATCATTGGTTCGCGTGATGGAAATATTGCCATCGAATATCTATTTAATTCCACAGCAAGGCATTGGGAATCCAATACTATTTTTTCTCCTTCCAAACTGCAAAGCAATGGACGCTTCGGTTTTTCGGTAAAATTAACGGATAACAAAGTGCTCATTGGATATCCAGGATTTGACAATAAGGGCGAAGTTCATGTTTATCATCAAAATCAAAGTGGTTGGAATTTAAGTCAAATAATCACACATAAAGACTCACAAGAGCAATCCTTTTTTGGTGCATCTATTTCTGTGGATACAGATCAATTAATTATTGGCGATTTTAATGGAGAGCAGGTTTATTTATATCATCTTGCAAGCGATGATTTATATAAGCAAAATCAAATATTAGCACCTCAGAATCTACCTGGATCAAAATTTGGTAGATCAGTTGATATAAAAAATGACCGTCTGATTGTGGGCGCAACCTATGGAGAATTAGCCTACATCTATCAAAAACAAGATGATTCTAATTGGCAAATTTTAGAAATGCTCAGTAGCGCTAAAGGGGATAAAAGTATTTCAGGAAATGTATCACCATGTTCAGCGGGAAGTATAAATAATTATTACAAAGAAGGTGGGTTTGCTGGTGGAAAATTTCCATGCTCAGGAATAGATCTCCACGCTTTTGTAAGCGCTGAAGATCTAGGTGGAAGCGAATTAAACGATATTTGGGGATGGACTGACCCTGTTAATGGTAAAGAAATTGCTTTAGTAGGCTTAACAAATGGACTGTCGTTTGTAGATGTAACAGATTCATCTAATCCTATTGTGCTTGGTATATTACCAACCGAAACACGAAGTTCGATTTGGAGAGATGTTAAAGTGTATAAAGACCATGCATTTATTGTTGCAGATAATGCCTCCTATCATGGTGTTCAAATTTTTGATTTAACCCAACTTAGAAATGTTACTACTTTTACGACTTTTCAAAAGACAGCCTACTATGACAAGGTAGGAGATGTGCATAATATTGCAATTAATGAAGAAACAGGTTATGCCTATGCGGTTGGTATTGGCTCTGCAGCTTTAAATGAATATAAATGCGGTGCTCATATTATTGATATAAATGATCCATTAAATCCAACATACTCTGGCTGCCTGGGTGATGAGACAACCGGCAGATATGGAAATGGATATGTCCATGATGGACAATTTATCGTTTACAAGGGCCCTGATTCTGATTATTATGGTAAGGAGATTGCACTGACATCCAATGAAACTGCATTGGGCATTGCTGACGTTACAGATAAATCCAGTCTCAAAATTATTTCTAAGTACGAATCAAATAATTTTAGATATATTCACCAGGGTTGGATTTCTGATGATCATAAATATTTTTATACTAACGATGAATTAAATGAACTGCGAGGCGTTGATTCATATCAAACAACTATTGTTTTTGATATTACTGATTTAGATAACCCTCAAATTGCAAATATCTATCGATCAGACCTTAGAACGATCGATCATAATAATTATATAATTGATTCTTTAATGTATCAATCAAATTATTCTTCTGGATTGCGCATACTTAATATTTCTAACCCTATTTACCCAAAAGAGGTTGCCTATTTTGATACGTACCCTTCAGGAGATAAAATTGACTTTGTCGGCTCCTGGAGTAATTATCCATATTTTAAAAGTAAAACGATCGTGGTTAGTTCAATTGAAGAAGGGTTATATGTATTGAAATTGAATGAAGGCGAAGATCTTTCAGTTGATGATAATAATATACAGCCTAAGGTATTTTCTCTTGAGCAAAACTATCCCAACCCTTTTAATCCTTTAACAAAAATAAAGTACACTTTACCAGATAACGGTGAAATCTCATTAATTGTGTTTAATAGCTTAGGTCAAATAATGAAAACAATAGAGGATGGATATAAGGAAAAAGGTTCTTACAATATTTCGTTTGATGGATCAAGCTTACCTAGTGGTATATATTTTTATCAATTAAAAACTAAAGATTCAATTCAAACACGTAAAATGTCCTTAATTAAATAAGGAATTCTATAGGCAGTTATCCAACAATTCGCATTAAATTCATCTAGTATAATATCATAATATTTTTATCGGAGGGGTGGCAGAGCCTGGCTGATTGCACTGGTCTTGAAAACCAGCAACGTGTTAAAGCGTTCGGGGGTTCGAATCCCTCCCCCTCCGC
>CAYLUE010000046.1:4798-12231 GCA_964386795.1 uncultured bacterium | reverse complement strand
CCTTTTTTCTTGGAGACAATCTTCTCCCCTTTAAAATTATCAACGCGAGTGTTTTGTTTATACACTTCTTGGTTTTCTAATAGTGACCACGTGCTATCCTTATAGCCTTCAACATTTAGTCTTGCATTAAAATCTTGTACCCAGCTAGGGAGGGATTCGGTATAGTAAGTTGATGTACTGTAGGCTCCCTTTTTATCATACCAGAGGACAAGATCAGCATTACTACCTCCAAAGAGTACAGCTGATCGATCTTTTCCAGATAAAGAAACGACCTTAGCGTTAGCATTCGATCGATTCATCCAATCGGCTAGGTTGCTATCTTGAATATAGCGATAGGATCTACCTATCTTCTCCTTGCCTGATAAATTTGTGGCCGTAGTATCTTCTACGGCATAATAGGATCTTTTTAAACGTCTATCGTACCACTCATTATATACAATACCGCCATTGCCGGGATAAACGCCAGTAGAGAGCGCAAAATGCCCAGGCGCCGTACTTGTATTGCCATGATTATGATGGGTATTATTATAGACAATTCCATTATCAATCAACCATCGAAATCCACCGGTAAATAAATGATCATATTTTTCTAAAACCGATGGTGATTCTTGATCGGATACAATAAATACCACCAATTTGGTTGGAGTGGGTGCTGTGCAGTTAGAGATAAATAATGCCGATATTATCGACATAAGTAAATGTTTTATCATTTTACCTTCAAAAAACGTCTTTTGCCAGCCTTGATAATATATTCGGTACCTTTGGAAAGTATGAATTCCATATCAGAAACTTTTTCTCCATCAATACGAATAGCTCCCTGACTCAACAGTCTTCTTGCTTCGCTTTTACTTCCTACAAGGTCAGAATTATGTAATACATCAATAATATTCATATTATCATCTAGGCTATATTCAGACATATCATCAGGATTATCTTTATTGACGATCACTTGGTCAAAATGTTGCTCTGCTTTTTGTGCAGTATCCTTATCGTAATACAGCTCGACCAATGTTCTTCCAAGTAGTCGCTTAGCATCCCTCGGATTAAAAGATGAGTCATTGAGGTCTTTTTCGACTTGACTCAATAACGCATCATCAGCATCAGCGGCAAGGGTAAAATATTTTAGTATCATATCATCATTGATCGACATGGTTTTGCCATACATATCCTCAGGAGAATCGGTTAATCCAATATCATTACCATACGATTTTGACATCTTATCATGGCCATCGGTACCCTCAAGCAGTGGCAGTGTAATCACAACCTGAGGTTGTTGCTCATATTCTCTTTGAAGATCTCTACCTACAAGCAAATTAAATTTTTGATCTGTTCCACCAAGTTCAATATCCGCCTTCAGATGCACTGAATCCATTCCTTGCGCTAGTGGATACATGAACTCATGAATAGAAATTGGCGCTTCTGATTGATAGCGTTTGGTAAAATCATCTCTTTCAAGCATTCTCGCAACAGTGTAATGACTAGAAAGCTTAATCACATCACTAAAATTCATTTTATTCAACCAATCTGAGTTAAATACGATCTTTAGCTTATCTAAGTCTAAAATACGCCCTGCTTGCTCAATATAAGACTCTGCGTTCGCTTTGGTTTCTTCTAGGGTAAGTTGGGGTCTTGTTTTATTGCGACCGGATGGATCACCAATCATAGCTGTAAAATCTCCAATAACGAGGATAGACTGGTGGCCAAGATCTTGAAAATGTCGAAGTTTACGAAGCACTACACCATGCCCTACGTGCAGATCAGGTCTGCTGGGATCGCATCCAAGCTTCACTTGGAGTGGCGTATTATCTTTTGCGGAATTATTGAGCTTATCAATTAACTGCTGTTCAGGAATTACCTCTTCGGTTCCTCGATTGATCAGCTTTAATTGTTCTTCTGTAGATTGAAAACTCATTTTGATCGATCTCTTAATTCGCGCTGCATATCTCTTTTTATATCTCGCTCTTTGATCGTTCTTTTCTTATCATAAATATTTTTACCTTTGGCGAGTCCTATTTCAAGTTTTGCCCAACCATTATTATTAAAGTATAACTTTAAAGGAACTGCAGTTAATCCTTTTTTATCAAGACTTGCTTTAATTTTTATTATTTCTTTTTTATTCAATAAAAGTCTTCTATTTCTAACGGGATCATGTCCTTCGTGACCTGTATTGGAGTAAGGATTAATATGCATTCCGCTTATCCATGCCTGATTTTTTCGAATAATAACATACGATTCTTTTAAATTTGCTTTTGCCTCTCTAAGGCTTTTAACCTCACTACCTAATAACTCAATACCAGCTTCATATTTATCTAATATATGGTATTCATGAAACGCTTTACGATTTGAAGCTGCAATTTGTTGATTCATAGCATTTAATTATCAATAAATTACTATTTATGCCTATCCCTCTACAAGGATTGAATTTTAATTAATACCGCTCAATTAATTTTTTAATCATTACTTTAAATTTATATAACATGCCATTATGACATAATGGCATGTTATATAGTCAGTTATATATGAAATTTTGACCATTATTTGATTATGGCACAGTGATTGCATCTATTTAATTGAATTTATTAATTAAATAAAGAAAGGAGTCAGAAATGACTTTAATTAAATGGAAACCAAGACAACTATCAATCAATGAATTTGATCAAATGATCAATAACATATTTAATGACGGTTGGAATTTAAATACGCATAGAGCAAATCATTTGCCAGCAGTGGATATTGTTGAAGATAAAGATAAGTTCGTATTGAGCGCTGATTTTCCAGGATTTGATAAGAAAAATATCAATTTATCCATTGAGGATGGTGTGCTAAAATTATCCGCTATGCAAAACGATGAACAATCGGATACTAGCTACACAATAAAAGAAAGGCAGTCTACTAATATAGAGAGGTCGTTTACTTTACCGGAATCAATACTAGAAGGAAAGATCAGTGCCAAATACAAGAATGGTACACTTCAAGTGAGTATTCCAAAGGCTGAAGAAGTAAAACCTGAGGTGAATAAAATCAAAATAAACTAAATAATTATTAAAAATTAAATTAGCTGATAGTGCCAATAAGCCCTTGGAGGATCTTCTTAATTGAATCTTCTTTCAGGGGCTTATTTTGTTCTAATGATATAGATCTAGCTAGTACATTCACCCCTAGATGCTCAAGCTGGGAACGAAAAGCAGTTATAAACCGATGCCCATCGCCTCCACTTGCAGTCGCGATGATAGCATATTTACCATTAAATGCCTGCCTCCAGTCTTTAGTTTTTACAGTAATCCAGGTTATTGCATTTGACAATACAGGGGGTACACCTCCATTATATTCAGGTGCACAAAAAATAAATCCTTTAGCATCTGAAACGTGATCAACTAGCAGCTTGATAGACGATTCATCAATATCTATATCTCCACCAAATAATGGAAAATGATAATCTTCTAAGCTGATGACGGTAGTGCTTTGCCCTAATTCTTCAAGCGTAGATTGAAGCTTATTGGATAATTCTAAATTATTATCGTTGGTTGCAGATATGATGAGTAAATTATTCATGAATATTTCATATATATTAAGCTTAAAGTTACATTTTTTACACAATTTATTGAAAAGTATATCTTATGATTTTAAATAATATTCTAGAAACAATAGGTAGCACGCCAACTGTAAAGCTCAATTCAATTGGCAGTGATCTGCAATGCGAATTATACGCAAAATGTGAATTTTTAAATGCTGGTGGATCTGTTAAAGATAGAATTGGTCTAAGAATGGTTGAAAATGCCGAAAAATCAGGTCAAATCAAGCCAGGTGACACATTAATCGAACCTACATCTGGGAATACCGGAATTGGCCTTGCATTGGCTGCAGCCGTAAAAGGCTATAAAATGATCATTGTTATGCCTGAAAAAATGAGCATGGAAAAAGAAGTGACTCTTAGGGCGCTGGGTGCAGAAATTGTACGCACCCCAACTGAAGCTGGACACGATGACCCTGAAGGTTTATTTCATGTATCGAAAAGATTATGCGAATCCACGCCTAATGCTCATATTTTAGATCAGTATGCAAATATAGATAATCCCGATGCCCATGAACAAGGGACGGCAGTTGAAATATGGGATGATTTTGCTGGAGAAATTGATATGATAGTTACTGGTGTTGGCACTGGCGGAACAATTACGGGAATCGCTAAATACCTAAAACAAAAAAATCCAAATATCACAATTGTAGGTGCCGATCCATATGGGTCTATACTAGGGGGCGGAGATGAAATCTATCCGTACAAAGTTGAAGGTATCGGCTATGATTTTTTTCCAGATGTTTTAGATAATTCACTTGTAGATAAATATGTGAAGGTCAATGATGAAAATTCATTTGATATCGCACGGCAATTAATCAAAAAAGAAGGTCTATTATGTGGCGGGTCTAGCGGAACCGTTGTATGGGCTGCTTTACAAGTAGCTAGTGAATTGAAAGAGGGTCAAAAATGCCTCTGCATACTTGCTGATGGAATCAGAAACTATATGAGTAAATTTGTTTCTGACGATTGGATGGAAAGAAATAAATTTAAGAAATAATTCGTTTAGCCGTTTTGATAACCTCTTTAGCAACAGCCTTGGATATTGAAAGCTCTTTTGCTAAATCTTGATCCAATTTAGAAGCTATTATTTCAATATCTTTATATTTAGATAAGAGTTTTTGAACTTTTTTCTCCCCCATACCTTTTATATCAATAAATACTGATTCAGATACTGACTTATTCCTTTTCTGCCTTTGAAATGTTATCGCAAATCGATGCGCTTCATCCCTGAGCTGTCGTAATAGGATTAATCCTGGTGATTGTTTATGTATCGATTGAGGATCAGGGTAACCAGGCATAAATACCTCTTCTAGTTTTTTGGCTAGACTTATAATCGGTACATAATCAAGCCCGAGCTCACGTAATGCAGATACCCCCATTGATAGTTGTCCTTTTCCTCCGTCAACTACAATTAAATCAGGCAAACCCGACCCTTCTTCTTTGACTCGCTTATATCTTCTAAAAACGACCTCTCGGATTGATGCGAAATCGTCAATACCATCTACAGACTTAATATTATATTTTCTGTAATTTGATTTTCTAGGTTTTCCATCAATAAAACATACCATTGAGGCAACTGTATTTGTCCCACCTAAATGCGAAATATCAAAGCATTCTATTTTTCTTGGTGGAGATTTTAATTGAATATCATCCTGCAACTGTTGAATCATTTTTGGAATTAAATCTTTACGTTTTTGTTTATTAATAATCCACTCACCAAGAAGAAGTTTAGCGTTTTGATATGCCAGCCTAACTTGCTTTGCCTTCTCCCCTTTTTGTGGTAAATTTATTTTTACTTTCTTGCCTCGTTTTTCTTTCAACCAAACCATTAATTCATCTATAGAATCCGGAACATGCTGAACGCATATTTCAGATGGGATAAAATCGGTATCAAAATAAAATTGGGTAATTACGGTTTTGATCAAATTAGCATCATTTTCATCTAAATTAGCAATTGATAACTTCTCTCGACTTGCAATTCTTCCATTTCTAATTCTAACGATCACAACTATACCAAAATCATTTTCTTTTGCATAGCCAATAACATCACGATCATCGAAATCTGCATTAATTTTTGTCTGTTTTTTCTTGAATTCTTTAATTGCTAAAAGCTGATCTCTGTAGATAACAGCATCTTCATATCTTAACTGCTTCGATGCTATTTTCATTTGATCTTTAATATAATTTTCAGATGTCTTTGTTTTACCATGAAGAAATGAAATAATATTATCTATCATTACTTTGTAGTGTGATTTAGTAGCAAGACCCTCACAGGGACCTTCGCACTTTTTTATATGATAATCCAAACACAGGCTGATTTTTTTTGCATCAATTACGGATTGGTCTATAAAATAATCACAGCTTCGCACTGGAAAGATTCTGCGGATAGCCTTTAAAGTTCTCCTTAAATAAATAACATCAGTGTAAGGACCAAAATATTTTGAACCATCACGTACAATTTCACGGGTAATAAATACTCTTGGAAAGGGTTCGTTAGTAATTCGAATAAATGGAAAAGATTTATCATCTTTAAGATTGACGTTATAATACGGTTGATGCTGTTTGATTAAATTAGCCTCCGTTAAAAGAGCTTCTACTTCATTTCTCACAACAAGCCACTCAATATCAACAATTCGTTTAGCCATCGAAATATTTTTTGGAGTTTGATATTTATTACTTTGAAAATAGGAACGAACTCTATTACGCAAGTGCTTAGCCTTGCCTATATAAATAATATCATTGTTATTATTTTTGAAAAAATAAACTCCCGGCTCTGTTGGGACGCGTTTAATTTTATCTAGATTGAATTGAGCCAAGGGAAAAGGTTAATCAAGCTCATCGACTAATTTATATGTATTTGGTAGATTGAATTTTGAAGTATCGTATGGTACCCTTTTTGCGGTTAGTATTTCCATATCCATTGAAAACGATGACTTTCCTTCATCGTCTAAGAACTCCATTTTGCTCTTTACAACTTCACCTGAAATATTCTCAAAATTCTGATCGGGATCTATTTGTGTGATCCAGTCATTTGAACTGGGGGTCTTATTGTATGTACCGTTGTAAGATTCAATTAAGTTTTTTTCTACGTTATTTACAAAAATAAATATTGCTGTATCGGTAGTAACCCATTCATTCATCTGCATAAAACCATCATCTCTTGATATACGTGTAGTTATTTTTCGACATTTAAACCCATTAATTTCTTCAAATTCATTGGAGACGAATCTATTAACAGTTGGCTTTATTTGCTCTTCAGGTTCATCATCAGGATTATCACTGGACTCGCTATCATTGTCTCTATTGCCGCCGCCAGGAGTCATACTTGTGACATCTTTTAAGGTTGGTTTACCAGAATTATTTCGTATTTCTTCAAACATTTCTGAAGCGTATTCTTTGTCCGCGATATCATACATAATCAATACTTCACCAAACTGATTGATCAGTTTGCCTGCTTTGCGATTCCCACCAGCCATCATACGTACATAAAAGCGATCATACTCGGATTCTACTTCTTCTCGATACAATCCATTTGTGGCATGAATATTACTACTAAGGGTGATCTTGCCAGCATAAGGGATATCCAATTTTGTTATGGTTTTAATTTCTATTTGCTCAGGATTGGATTGTGCAATAATTGTTGAAGAAAATAAAAGAAAAATGATGTTATAACGCATCTATACTACCAGGGAAGTTTTTTCAAATCAATATTTCCACCAGACATAATAAGTCCAACGTTTTGATCTTTAAACAAATCTTTATTATTAATTACCATTGCAAGAGCAATAGAGCAAGAAGGCTCAACAATGATTTTTAATCTTTCCCAAATCATTCGAAGTGCATTAATAATATCTTCCTC
>CAYLUE010000046.1:0-4698 GCA_964386795.1 uncultured bacterium | reverse complement strand
TTCTACATCTTCCAATAACTCCTTAGCGCAAGTACCTTGGCCTGCCATAATCCGTTCATCATTATATGGATGCACAATGGTAGCACCTGTTTCATCTACCACATCTTTTAATACGCTCTCTCTAAACTTTTGATCGGGTTCACACCACACCACTTCCCCGCCATTTCGCTCAACATTATTTACCTTTATTTTGGGTGTATTGTGCGGCATAACCACCTTGGTTGTTCCGCCTCTTCTAGAAACTGCCATTGAAAGCGCTGCGCCATGATTTCCAGAGGATGTCGTTGCTACACCGCGATTAAAGTCATCATCTGAAAGAAGTTCTACGGCGTTGGTAGCTCCTCGTATCTTAAACGATCCAGCTTTTTGAAAATTCTCACATTTAAAGAATAATTTTGCACCCGTCAGTTCATCTAAGCTCGTATTGGTAAGAATAGGTGTACGATGAATAAATGGACTAATTCTTGCATGTGCGCTTTGTATGTCTTTTAGTGTAACCATAAACGATTTTAAATTAAGGTATAAATTAAATAAAAAAATTTAGGTATAGAATGAATAAGACATCAAAATTACATATGACAACGGACGAATTCCGTAAGCAGGGACATAAAGTGATCGATTGGCTCGCGGACTACTATGAACAGATTGAAGATTTTCCAGTGCTCTCTCAAGTTAAGCCCGGTGAAATCAGATCAAAGCTTCCAATAAGTGCACCAGAAAAAGGTAGAGATTATAACGATATTTTGAAAGATATGGATTTAATGATGCCGGGAATGACGCATTGGCAGTCACCAAACTTTCATGCTTTTTTCCCATGCGCATCTAGCGGGCCAGCAATCTTGGCTGATATGATTGCCACCGGTACTGGTATTGTTGGTATGCTTTGGGAAACTAGTCCATCCTGCACGGAAGTTGAAACGCATGTCTTGGATTGGTTAGTAGATATGATGGGTATGCCAGATAAATTTAAATCTTCAAGTTCTGGAGGTGGTGTCATTCAAGATACAGCCTCAAGCTCCACCTTAATCTCTCTCATAGGTGCCCGTGAATATGCATCAAATGGTGAGTTTAATATGGATAATAATTCTAAACGTTTAACAGCCTATGTTTCATCCCAATCACATTCTTCTATTGAGAAAGCGATCAAAGTTACTGGTTTAGGTAAAGATAGTATGCGCGTTATTGCAGTTGATGAACAGTTTGCTATGATACCCGAAAAACTACTGGAACAAATTGAACAAGATTTAAAAAATGGATTTACACCAGCCTTTGTTTGTGCAACGGTAGGTACCACTAATACCACCGCCATGGATCCTATAGATAAAATTGGTAAAATATGTAATGAATACAATATTTGGTTACATGTAGATGCGGCTATGGCTGGTGCTGCAGCACTTTGTCCTGAATTTAGATATATTCAAAATGGTCTCGAGTATGCAAATACCTACACATTCAATCCCCATAAATGGATGTTAACAAATTTTGATTGTAGTGTTTTATTTGTAGATGATCGCAAAAAAATAACCAATGCTATGTCTGTGGTTCCGGAATATTTAAAAAATAAAGGAAGTGCTTCTGGTGAGGTAATTGACTATATGGATTGGAGTATACCGTTAGGGAGAAAATTTAGAGGATTAAAGCTATGGCAGGTGATTAATTACTATGGAATCGAAGGACTGCAAACATATATCAGGGAACATGTTGATTATACGCAACAATTAAAAAATTGGATCGATGAAGATCCAGATTATGAAATCATTGCACCTGTTCCATTAAATTTGATTTGCTTTAAACATAAAAAAGGGAATGAATTCAATCGTAAACTACACGAGAGCGTAAATCAAAGCGGTAAACTTTATATTACGAGAACAAAAATTAATGGGGAATATATTCTGCGGTTCAGCATTGGACAACCTACCACTACTATTGAGCACCTTCAAGAATCTTGGAGATTGATTGTAGATACAGCTAGAAGCTTAGACTAAGGTTTTTCTGCTAATTCAACGAGTACACCGCCAGTGTTTTTTGGGTGGATAAATACAATTTTATACCCTTCTGCTCCAATCGTGGGCTCGTCATTTATGGTATGAATATTATTATCTTTAAGTTCTTTTATTGCTGAATATATATTATCTACTTCAAAACATACATGATGTATACCTGGACCTCTATTTTCGATAAATTTTTGAATAGTCGAATCAGAGCCTAACGATTCCAATAGCTCTACTTTACCTTTACCGGTATCATAAATATCAGTAGTTACATTTTCAGTTTCAACCGTTTCGGTGGTTCGATGAGAAATATTTAACACGTGCTTCCAAAATGGTGCAGATTCATCAATGTTGTTTACTGCAATACCAATGTGCTCAATACCCAAAATCTTCATGATTACTTTTTAGCCTTTTTCTTCTTTTTGGTTTTTCTATTAGCTCTTACATTCATTTCTTTTTGTCCATCCACTAATATTTTTGTAATCTTATCAATCGTCTCTTTTAAATCCACTACAACCCTCTCTTTTTTATTTAATATGCATTACTAGTATAGTAAAAATTAAAATAAGAACTATCTAATAATGAAAATATTTTACCAGCGATGATACGCAGGGTGTCCTTCTTTTACAGCTATGAATAAACCGCGACCTTTTGCGCATAAATCTTTATCTGCATAAAGCTCCATTTCAATCTCAGCTTTGTCTGTAGATTGGCTTTTGATAGTTGCTTGAATATATAACGGCACACCAAATGGTGTGGGTCTTATCAATTCTACTGAATAGGAAGCGGTAACCGTTGATGGGATGCTTTTATAATCGCCAGTATCCAATAATGCAACCGCTGCTGCCCAATTACCATGGCAATCAAAGAGCGATCCAATAATCCCTCCATTAATGACACCAGGAAATGCTTGATGCTCTGGCTTAGTTTCAAACCAAAGATCTAATCCATGATCTGAGCGATAAGATTTGATTTGAAGCCCATTTTTATTGGCGGGACCACAACCAAAACATATCGATTTTTCCGCATACTGATCTTGAACGCTTTTAGTATCAGTATTATTCATATATCATATTTCATAAAATTTGGTTATACATTGTATAAACTATACTATTATCTTTTCATGTTATGAAAAAAGATATTTTATGGAAAAAGATCAAATCAGAAACCAAAACTATATGGGCCGGTGAAGTAGACTCATTCCCTTATGGGGCTACCCAAGTACCAATGGTAGGCAGTGTGGCTTATGGATATCAAGAACTTGATAAATGGATGTCGGTTGCATCAGGCGAAGAGGATGGTCATATCTATGGCAGAAATACAAACCCCACTGTAGAGATTTTAGAACAAAAGATTGCTTTATTAGAGGATGCAGAATCTGCGACTGCATTTTCAAGTGGTATGGCTGCTATAAGTAACACCTTATTTGCAAACCTTAACCCTGGAGATCGTGTTATTGTTGGAAAAGATACCTATGGTGGAACCAGCAAGATATTTCTTGAATTTTTACCTCAATTTGATATTGAAGTTTCTTTTTGCGATACTACTAATCTTGATGCTTTTGAGCAGGAGATCAATCAAAAGTGCAATCTCCTATACCTTGAAACACCTACAAATCCCACGTTAAAGATTCAGGATATTGAGGTTTTATCAAACATAGCTAAAGAAAAAGGGTCGTTGGTCGTTGTAGACAATACGCTAGCTACTCCTATCAATCAGAACCCTTTAATGCTAGGAGCAGATATTGTCATTCATAGTGCTACCAAATTTCTTTGTGGACATTCAGATGCACTCGGTGGTTTAGTATGTGGTAATAAAGAAATCATTGAAAAAATCTATCATTTTAGAGAAATCAATGGAGCATGCCTTGACCCACATCCAGCGTATATGATCCTCCGAGGCATGAAAACATTGGCGCTACGAATGGAGCGCCATAACTATAATGCACTTGAACTTTCCAAATGGCTATCTGAGCACACACAAATTTCTAAAGTTTTCTACCCAGGATACAGTGATCATAAAGGATATGATCTTGCTAGAAAGCAAATGACAGGTTTTGGTGGTGTATTGAGTTTTTCAATTAAAGATGAATCTACAATCCCAACATTTATATCAAACTTACAATTCGCCCATGCAGCAGCCCATCTTGGCTCTGTAGATACTATCGTAGGACCCCCTAAAACTACTAGCCATGTAGAAAACACACCTGAAGAACGATCCCAGTTAGGTATACCAGAAAATCTTATTAGATGTTCTGTAGGAATTGAACATATCGATGATATCAAGAACGATTTTGATCAAGCCCTAAACGCTATATAACTATAATATATCCATGCAATTAAAAAACATACATCTATACATCGTGATGATCCTTTCAATGATTTCATGGGGTCTATCATGGCCAGGTGCTAAAATTGTTGGTCAATACGCCAATCCTCAAGATATAATCGTGTGGCGATTTATTTTTGCGCTTTTATCCATGCTACTTGTAATGAAGATCTTTAATATTCCCCTCACCTTCCCAGCCAAGTCTTTAAAATTTGTTGTATCGGCAAGTATGCTTATCGTGATATATAATTATAATTATTTTAAAGGTACGCAGGTTGGGCTATCAGGAATTGGTGGAGTGATAGTACCAACCTTAAGCCCCTTATTAACTTTTATTTTTAGCATGATATTCTTACAAAAAGTGCCGCATATAAAAGAA
>CAYLUE010000045.1:0-12433 GCA_964386795.1 uncultured bacterium | reverse complement strand
CATCTGCAGTCTAAAGGCTTTGTCAAAACGCAGAAGATGGTACTGTTGAAGTAAGACAGTTCAGCCTTTTTCTTGCGTATAAATGCAGTAGTTTATAATTCTTTAAATTGCTTTAATTTTCGACGATAAATTGGGTAATTTACGCTGTGACTAGTATCACGGATATATATACCATATAGTTTGTAGTTTTATAAAACCTATTTTTGAGGAAAAATGAACACGATAATATCAAATCTGAGCCCTAGGGCGCGCGGAAGCAGAATTGGTCTAGTGAATCTATGTTTTATCGCATTGACTTCACTTGCAATGCTACATGGTCAAACTGCAATTACAGCTAAGAAGCAGTTGAAGCACGATGAGGATAAAGGCATCCATAATGCCCTCTATAAGATTAGCGATACCCGTGCTATCTTAGCGTACTCGGGCTATAAAGGATTCGGCTACGTACGCACGTTCTCAATTGCAAGCGATGGTTCTACCATTGATCAGCTTGGCGAATTAAAATTTGATGATGAAGATGCATCGGAGATCGCGATCGAGCAGGTGGCGAGCGATGTGTATGTGATCGCCTACAAAGGTAGAAGTGAGGACGGATTTATCACTACCGTGAAGGTTTCCGCTGATGGGAAAACGATCACCCAGGTTAAAAAGGTGGAGCACGATACTAAACAAGGGCGCTGGAATAAATTAATCAAAGTGGGCGGCAATATCTATGCGCTGTATTATTATGGAGAAGCAGCGGGCAGTGGTGCGACCATGAAAACGTTCACGATTCCTGCTGATGGATCCACGATAACCGAAGAAAAATCCGTCCTTATCGGTGGAAATATCTCAACGCAGCCTGCGTTAATACAAGCAGACTCGGATACCTATATTTCTATACATAGTAATGGCAGTACGGGCTTTGTGCGCACCTGGACCATTAGCGCAGATGGCAAGACCATCACCAATGTCAAAAATCAATCCTATAATTATTTTGGACATGACCCTAGCATTGTCAAGCTCGATAGCGATAGCTACGCGGTTGCAAGTTATGGCATAACCACTGATTACAATGGCACCAATAGGTGGGGTGGCCTCATTACAACGTTTGATATACCTACAGACGGATCCACCATTACTGAGGTTTCAAAGATAGAGCATGCATACAATTCTACGGGGAAATATAACTCGCTGGTTGATTTTGGAAATAATATCTACGCCCTAGCCTATCAAGGTGCAAGCAACCAGGGAAAACTTAGAACCTTTCGGATCACGCCGGATGGAAAGCTGATACATATTGTTCAAAAAGCGAATATGTACAATAGTACTACTACCTATAACTCTATGGTTAAATTGGGGACGAATATAGCATTAGTCGCACACTCGGATGGTAGTAATCTTGGCTATCTGCAAACCTTTAAGATCGAGAACGACCATCCCTATTTCAATGCGGTAGAACTGGCCTCAGATAATAGCACTGTAGAACTTACATTTAATGAGGCGGTCTTTAATACCAATGGGGGCAGCGGTGCGCTAGAGGCGAGCGACTTTAAAATGAGTATCAGTTTAGGGCATGCAACATTGTCTAGCGCTACCCCTTCCAGCATTTCCATTGATGGCAATAAATATAAACTAGGTATTCCGCTCAATACTGCAAAAAAACCCATGGGCACAGAAATCATCACGGTTGAACCGTCAGCCAATTCCATCTACGATACGGATGGTAATGTGGTGGTTACGCCTAGTACATCAAGCGAGTATTATATCGACCGCAATGGCACTATCAATAATTGGCGTAACCGTAAAACTTTGAATGATCAGCTCTTGCCATTCATCCAAAGTTCGGATACCGAAATTGTGGTAGCGAACACACCGTTTGCGGTCACGTTTAACGAGCCGGTCTACAGCAAAAATGATGGCTCTGGTAACCTAGAAAAAGAAGATTTTGTCCTATCCATTGCTGGAGGAACAGGTACATTAAAAAGCACTACCCCTACCAGTATTTCAAGAAATGGAAATAAATATACCCTTGTGATAAGTTATGATAAGATCGGTAATGGTAAAGAAGTTTTATCCGTCGTTCCTGCTTCAAATGCAATTTATGATAAGGCCGGAAATATTGCTTCTACCACCCAGTCCAATAATTCAGTCACGCTCAACGATGGAAGATTAACGATAGCAAAAGAGCACAGTATTTATAACTCCACTGCGACTTATTTCCAAACCCTCAAATTAAATAGGGCCGGTGCAAAATCTGGAGAAGAGTATCTACTAAATTATTTTCATAGCTACTATGGCATGCAAAAACTGTATCATATTGCCTCAGATGGGAGTAGCGTGACCCAAAAAGTCAGTGACAATTTTAATCAGGGACAAACAAGTCAAGGTCATTATGCACTGATCAAAGGTCCCGGAAATATATATATCCGGGCAAGGCAGGGATATAATTATCGAGATGCTAAAAATTATAGTATGATTATTGAAACTATTGCGGTGCACACTGACCGCATTAGAACAATGGATGGTCTCACTCTTTCTGAAGTAGCAACAAACTCTTACAATAGATTTTCATCCTTAGTGCAATTGAATGATAGCACTACGGTGATCGCTTTTGAAGGCAAAGACTACGATGGCATGATCGCCACACTTAAAATAAAATCAAATGGAGTAATAGAGCTTTTAAACAAACTCGAGCACGACACTTCTCAAGGTCGATACAATTCGCTGGTCAAGGTAGATGATAATACCGTGGCCTTAGCCTACGAAGGGTATAATGTTGGAAATCTCAGCACTTTTGATATCGCAGCAGATGGAGCAATTACCGCAATTAAAACTCATAAGTATGCCTCAGGTGGTGGTGCTGGATCTCATAATCATCTGATCAGGTTAAATGCTCAAACTTTTGTTCTAGCCTATAAAGGTGCAAGCAGTGATGGCTTTATAGATGCCTATGCAATTTCAGATGATGGAAAGACCATTACCTTAAAGAAAAGTTTGGAACATGATACCGCTCAAAATGCCTATAACTCGCTATTAAGAACCGGTCCCAATAGCGTAATGCTAGCGTACTCTGGTGCAAGCGATGATGGATTTATCAAAAGTTTTGATATTACCTCAGATGGTACGACCATTACTCAAGTTATTAGTTTAGAGCATGATAAAGGTCGCGGTCAGTATAATAATCTGTTTCCGATTGATTCGGATACCTATGGCTTGAGTTATTATAATAAGAACGGGTATGGTTATTTTAAGATCTTTAATAGCGCGCTAGGTGCAAGCGATGTTACCCCAGAGATATCAAGCGTCAGTCTAAGCGCAACCAATACTTCGCTGGTTGTGGATTTCAATGAACCGGTCTTTACCAACTCTGCTGCAAATACAGCGCTAGTAAAAGAAGATTTTAAATTATCAATAACTGGAGGTACTGCAAAACTATCCAGCGCAACACCCAGCAGTATCGCAATCAGTGGAAATACCTATAAGCTTGAGGTTGCAGTAAGCGGAACCGCTGATGGTAATGAAAAACTAATGGTTGTTCCCTCAAGCAGCACTGCTATTTACGATGCGGATGGTAATGCCGCTAACCAAAATCAAGACCACAATAATTCTGTCTATCTCGCGGATAAAACACCTGCTATTATTGCAAAATCAACTAACTCATTCAATGAGTATGCAGAAATCTACTTTGATGAAGTTGTATTTGGAACAAACAACGGGTCAGGAAACCTTGATGTAAATGATTTTACATACTCTATTACAGGGGGTACTGCAACGCTCGCTAGCAACAAACCATCCTCAATTGACGGAAGGGCGCGCTATGATGCAACTCAAGAAGAAGGTGGTTATTTAAAACTAGGTATTAAATTATCCGGCGTTCCCAATGGAGAAGAAAAATTAACTATCTCCGTCGCGGATAATGCGGTCTACGATCTGTGGGGGAATGCATCGGTCAAAGCAGATGCAAAAACCACCGTTGATCTTGTCAAATCTAAAATGCTCTCGAAAGGTATCTTTGAGTTTGATACCGAATACGGCCGGATGTCATCGGTGGCACAGCTAAGCGATGGCAAGTATGTAGTTGCTTATGAAGGCCCAGGTAATGATGGCTTTATCATGACGTTCGGCGTAGCGGATGATGGTACGATAACCGAGATTAGAAAGCGGGAGCATGATAGTCAGTGGGGGCAATGGAATTCACTACTTAAAGCGGATGAAGACACCTATATACTAGCTTATGGAACCGATGGAAATGATGGTATGATCAAGACCTTTGATATCCCCCCTGATGGAAGTTCTATAACAGAGGTAACATCAAAAGAGCATGATGGATCTAATGGTACCTACAATTCACTGGTTCGGGTTGATTTTGATACGTACCTATTGGCCTATTCGGGTCACAGTGGGGATGGTTATTTGAAAACCTTTGATATACCAGCCGATGGAAAATCGATTACAGAGATAAAAAATTACGAATTTGACTATCAACGCGGAGAGTACTTGTCCTTAGTAGAGCTTCAGCCGAACTATTTTGCTATTGCATATGATAGAGGTTATCAAACGCATACAAAGAGCAATTATGGATGGGGATCATGGATCCATACCTATAAGGTGCCCGATGATGGTAAAAGCATAACAGGAATCGCTTCCTTGAGACATAATAGCTATAGCGATAACAGGTTTTCTGCTTTGACTAAAATAGATGAGGATAGCTATGCCCTAGCATACCGTGGCTATAATGATGTAAGAGCACAACACAAGGGGGTATTAAAATCGTTTACTATCCCTAAGGACGGTTCTTCGATCACGCAAGAATCCGTGCTGAGTATTTTTGATGTGAATATTAATAGCCAAGATGGGCTATATAATTCAGTGCTGAAAATGAATTCAGATAATCTGCTTGTCAAATCCCGTGATAAAGATGCAGACTGGTGGATAAAATCCTATAAGATATCAAATAGCGGTAAAACGCTTACCGAAGACTGGAAAATAGAAATTGCCACGGACTCGGATTGGAATAGAGAAAGAGCATTATTCCAGGTGAGTGGTAATGTGTTTGGTGCAGCCTACCCTGCTTCCGGCAGCGATGGATATATTCAGCTGATCACGATGGAATCCGAGGATAAACAACAACCAATTATTACCCAAGGTCGAATGTCGTTCGACAACACCCAATTTTTGATTGAATTGAATGAGGCGGTCTTTAAAGCAAATACCGGTAAAGGTGGACTTGAAAAAACAGATTTTGATCTGACCTTGACCGGGGGAACCGCCACGCTTTCCAGCAATAACCCTACCTCAATTACTAAGATTGATCATAATTCCTATCTATTAAAAGTGGGATACAATGGAATCGCTGATGGGCAGGAAAAGCTAACCATAGCCCCAGCTAAAGATGCGATCTTTGATGGCAAAGGCAATACGATGGATGTCTCGCAAACAAACAATATATTTACATTAAATGAAAAAACACCGCCCACTATTACAGCATCTACGATTTCAAGCGATAACATAACCGCGACGGTTACGCTTAGTGAAAAAGTGTATCAAAGCTCCAACGGAACGGGAAATCTATCTAAAGATGATTTTTCTTTATCGCTAAGTGGCGGTACCGCAACGCTCGCTAGGTCTACCCCTAAAACCCTTACCGAGTCTGGCAATGTCTATACCCTCACCATCGAATATTCAGGGGTCGCTAATGGAACCGAAACGTTGACCATCACGCCCGCGCAAAAATCAATCTATGATGCAGCGGGCAACGAAGCTTCTACTACGCAAAGCAATAACAAGCTTTCGCTCAATGAAGTGCGGATCTTAGTGGAAAAGAACAGTGTGCATAATGGCAATCAAGGTAACTGGAACTCCATGCAGCAGCGTGATGCTGATACCTATGTACTAGCCTATACGGGGTACGGATCTGATGGCTATATTCAAACGTTTGATATCAATGCAAATGGGTCTAGCATTTCCATGAAAAGGACATGGGAGCATGATGGCTATCAAGGTAATTATAACTCGCTTGTTAAAGTGGCAGATGATATCTTTGTTTTGGCCTACGCAGGAAGTTCTAATGATGGCTATATCAGAACATTTAAGGTCGATGCAAGTGGCAATACATCACTTCTACAACGTAGAGAACATAATACCAATAATGGTACCTACAATGCATTGACGCACCTCGTAGGAACTACCTATGTGTTGGCCTATACCGGTGCATCAAATAAAGGGAAAATGTCAACCTTTACCATCCCAGCAAATGGCGGAAGCATTACTAAAGAAAAAACTATCAATATGGATGCAAGTGCAGCCAAATGGAACGCGATCCATAAAATGACGGACAGCACCGTAGTGGTGGTCTACGAAGGAACAGGACCTAAATTCTTGATGAAAACGTTTCAGATATCTAGCGATGGAAAAACGATTGCTGAGAAAAAATCTGAGACCATTTATGCAGGAAAAGCAAATTGGAATGCAATCGCAAAAGTAGATGCAAATACCTACGTGATCGCTACGCAAGGCAAGGATGATGATGGTTATATTTATACCTACGATGTAGCTCCCGATGGCTCATCGATTGCTAAAGTCACGGAACTTGAATTTGATGATGTGAGATCACAACATCACACCCTATACAATGCAGGTTCTAACTCATTTGTGTTGACGCATACCGGTACAGCTAATGATCGTACCTATGGCAAAATGTTTACGATACCTGCTGATGGCAGCAAAATAAAACAGATTTATAACACAAAAATAAATGACTACGGAAAAGGACAATCGGCCTTATCTAGAATAGACGCGGATACCTATGCTCTTGCGTTCACTGGAGTTGGCAATGATGGAATCATCTCTACCTTAACGGTAAAGGCAGGCGATACGGTACTTCCGGTCATTTCGTTCATTGCGATTAACGATGACAATTCTTCGGTGGAAGTTACTTTTAATGAGGATGTCTACAATTCCGCTGGGGCAAGCGGCAGTATAGAAGTATCAGATTTTTCCCTATCAATCACGGGAGGTACTGCTAAATTATCAAGCGCTACACCTACAAAAATTTCTGCAAATGGAAAAGTCTATACCTTAAGTTTTGATCTAGTTGGTACTGCGAATGGACAAGAGGTATTCAAGGTCAGTCCTATAGATAAAGCTATTTTTGATGGGGGAGGTAATACAGCGGCCACCAATCAAACCAATGGCAGTGCAAATTTAAAAGACAAATCTGGTCCGTCCATCACCAAGACAATTCTTGCCAATGATAATAGCACAACTACTGTAACCTTTAGCGAAAAATCCTACAGCACAGGTAGCGCGAGCGGTGCTCTGGAAAAAAGTGATTTTGTGCTATCATTGACCGGTGGTGTTGCAAAGCTAGGCAATGCAACGCCTACCAGCATATCGATCTCTGGAAATGAATATACCTTAGGATTCAGCTTAACGGGCTCCCCGGATGGAAATGAAGTATTGAAGATAAGCCCGGCTTCAAAAGCAATCTATGATGCTAGTGGAAATATTTCTACCACGGTTCAAATAAATAATACAGCTAATCTCCAAGATATTGTACCCGCGGTTATCGACTCGATTGAACTGGCAGGAGATAATAGTATTGTTCAGGTATTCTTCAATGAGGCGGTTTTCAGTAAAAACGATGGTAGTGGCGCACTAGACTCGGCAGACTTTGTCTACACCTTAACAGGTGGAAGTGCCACCTTAGCTAAAAAATATCCAAGCTCTGTTACTGGTAGCGGTACAAAAACGCTATCACTAGGTGTTCTCTTATCGGGAAAACCTAACGGTAAAGAAATATTGACCGTTACACCAGCAAGTAAAGCAATCTATGATAAGCCTGGCAATGTAACATCAACCAGTCAGCCTAAGAATAAAGCGAGTCTAAATGATCAATTTGTTCCGCAATATACTGCAAGCGCCTTATCACCGGATAATAGCCTAATCGCAGTCACCTTCAATGAGCCGGTATTTGCGAAGTCAGATGCAACAGGCAAAATCGAAATGAGCGATTTTGTTTTTGCCGTTACGGGCGGAAGCGCTAAACTTTTACAGGCTTATCCAAATAGCATTGAACAAACAGGTAATACCTATAATTTAGGCATTAAGCTTGACGGGTTAGCTGATGGATCTGAGACCTTTACCTTTAAACCTAAATCAGGTGCAATTTTTGATTCTACCGGAAATAAGGCTAGTACTACTCAAAGCTTTAGCACTTTAAAGCTGAACGATAAATCACCACCAGAAATTAAATCATTATCATTAGCTGCAAATAATAGTGCGCTATCGATAGATTTTACTGAGGCGGTATATAGTAAGGGAGATGGAACCGGTGATCTGGAAAAAAGTGACTTTGTATTTTCTGTTACCGGCGAGACGATAGTCTTAACCTCGCCCTTCCCTACTAGTATCTCTAAATCAGGTAAAACGTTTACCCTGGGAATTGGTTCGCGGGGAGACCCTAATGGTACGGAAGTTCTTTCGGTCTTAGTTGTAGATAATGCTGTATACGATGCTGCAGGAAATCCTGCAAAAATGGAGCAAACCAAAAATAAGGTAACCTTTAATGATAAAAATGCTCCGATTATCACCAAGCTTGAACTCGCATTAGATAATAGCACATTATCGGTCACATTAAATGAGCCCGCCTTTAGCGCAAGTGACGGTACAGGTAGTCTAGACTCAACGGCCTTTATTTTAACTATAAATAATGGAACCTCTACCCTGTCTCAACCGCACCCTAAGACCATTAAGAGCATTGATAGTACCTTTACGTATATTTTAGGTCTACCCTTAGCTGGAACAGCGGACGGGTCCGAAGAATTAATCATTAGCTTTGCTGATGATGGACTGTTTGACGCGTCCGGCACAGAAGCTGCTGAGACCCAAGTCATGAATAAGGTCACCTTGTTTGACTTAAGCGCACCCATAATCACGGAATCAAAACTGGATTCAGATAATAAAAAAGTGATGGTGAAATTCAGCGTTCCTGTATTCTCTACTGCAAAATCTTCAGGGGCATTAGAGCGCGATGATTTTCGCTTATCACTAACAGGCGGATCTGCTACTTTAAAAAGCACTACGCCATCCAAAGTTGACAGCAGCGGTAATGGTCGTCGCTATCAACTTGGTCTTGAAATCGTAGGTATTCCTGATGGCAGAGAGACCCTTACTATCAATCCTGTGGACAACAATATTTTTGATTCCTCGGCAAATCCAGCCAACAAAATTCAATCAAATAATAGCATGAATTTATTTGATAAGCAGCCCCCTGTTATCACAGGTGTTACCCTCTCATCAACCAATGATTCCTTATTTGTAACATTCGATGAGGCTGTCAAGGGTGATGAAAGCGCAAGCTTACAAGCAGAGGACTTCCTCCTCTCGCTTAGTGGCGGTATAGCTGGCCTTACCAATAGTAATCCTGCAAGTATTTCAGGTAGTGGAAAAAATTATACCCTTATCTTTGTCTTGTCTGGTACGCCAGATGGCAATGAGGAAATTATAGTAAACGCTAATACTAATTCTATATTTGACGCTGCTGGTAATCCTGGCATTAATCAAAAAACAAATAATTCTGTATTCTTAAATGATAGGAGCGCTCCAAAAGCTCCTCAAGGACTCGTAGCTATTCCAGGCAATAACCAAGCGACATTATCCTGGAAGACTACCGGTGAAACCGATATCAGTAAATATTATATTTATGGTGGAACCTCAACCAATCCAACCCAAAAAATAGACTCTACCCAATCCGGTGGTAACGTAAAAGTGATCACAGGGTTGACCAATGAAATCGTGTATTACTTTAAGGTATCCGGTCTTGATAAGACTGGCTATGAAGGCGCTCTAAGTGATACGGTAAGCGTTAAACCCACAACAACAAAATCTTTTACAGTTAAAGCAGATGGCACGGGAGATTTTTCAAATGCACAGGCGGCGATCGATGCTGCAATTTCTGGTGATAGTGTTTATGTAGAAGCGGGTACCTACGATTCGCTACGCGTAGATGGTAAATCGATTCAGATCATCGCCGGCGATGGTCCGACAAAATCATTTATTGATGCGAAAGGCAAAACCACTGCGGTTGTTCTTTCTGGATACCCAAACCAAACGACCATTTCAGGATTTACAATTGTTAATGGTGTTGGCGATCTAAATAACGATGGAGTTGGCGGAGGAATTAGAATAGAGCCTGGCGTTAATGCAACGATTGATAACTGCGTTTTGACCAATAATGAGGATGGAGCAATCTACTTTGGCGATAGCAGTGAAGTAAAAATTTCTAATACGCTTGCTTATGGGAATGACAAATCATTCATATTCGGCTCTGGTACAGCCAACTTTATCAACTGCACGTTTGTCAAGGAGAAAGAAAATTCGGTAATGGGCAGTGGAGCAAAAGTTAATTTTATTAATACTATTTTCATGAACGAGGTAGTTGCCAGCGATACGGTTTCTAATATTTCACTATGGGCCAACTATTCATTGTTCCTCTTCGGAGAAGAAACTTTTAACCCGAACCTGATTAAAGATTATAATTGGGGCAAAGGCAATATCCAGGGGGACCCATTATTTATGGATACCTTGAACCTGGATTATCATTTACAGAAAGAGTCGCCCGCTATTGGCGTTGGAGTTCAATCCATCAATATTGCTGGTCTCACGTATGAAGTACCGGATAAAGATTTAGATGGATATACCCGCGCAGCTCCAAGCGGATCAGCTCCAGATTTAGGTATCTATGAAAGTCCTTATTCTAGCGCCGCTCCATCAGCAAATCAAATTTCAGATGGATTATCAGATTCGGTTGAAGTGGACTATTCAAGCTCAAATACCACCCTATCTGCACATTGGAAACGCTTTGGCGGATCCAATGTAGTCTATGAGTATGCCATTGGTACTGCTCCAAATAACCGTACCGATGTAAAAAATTGGACCGTGGTTGGGTTTGATACTACGATTACCGTTACAGGTCTTAATCTAACAAATAGTACTACCTATTATACCAGTATCAGGGGAAAAAATAATTTAGGTGAAACATCTACTGTTACTTCCGATGGTGTTACCGTAGACTTTGAAAGCCCTATCATTGCATCAGTCACCGAATTAAAAGAAGATGTCGATTGGTTCGGACCTAATATGCCAGGACATATTTTTGTCAATGCTACCGATAATACGGGAATTGCTAAATACGAATTTTCTATTGGCACAACCAAAGGCGGTGATGAAACGATTCCTTGGGCTCAAAGCGATTCAAACTCGATCGCATTTGACGTAAAAGACTTAGCAGAAAATACGACTTATTATTCGAATGCGATTGTTACAGATTTTGTAGGATACTCTTCCTCAGCATCTTCAGATAGCTTTATGATGGATTTCACGAATCCTGAACAGGGATACTTATCTATTGGTAACGCATACCAATCAGATACAGCAAACGTTGAATTTAGCTGGAGGGGTTTTATTGATGAGCAAAGTGGTATTAAAGATTATCAATACGGGCTTGGAACTGAGCCGGGATTAGATGATGTTCTTCCACTAAAAGCACTTAATCTGAGCGCTGACTTTGCAGCATTAACAATCACAATTGGAGGATTATCGCTTCAAGTCAATCAAACTTATTACGGGGTGGTTTATGCAATCGATAAGGTCAATAATGAAGCTTTTGCTATATCTGATGGTCTAACTATCGATAGAGATGGTCCTGATGATGGTATAATCACCGATGGTTTAGCTGGTGAAGATATAGACTATTACAACGACACAACCAGCGCATCAGCAAACTGGGATGGCTTTTATGATTTCAATGGCATAGATAAGTATGAACTATCGCTGAATACAACAACCAATGCAGGGTCTGAAATAATGATTGTGGATTGGACAGATGTAGGGACCAACCTATCGCATACATTTACAGATTTATCATTAACACCAAATCGTACTTATTATTTTAGTATTAAAGGGTATGATAAACTAGGCAACGCATCAAATATTGTTGTTACCGATGGATTTGTTATCGATATTGGAAGACCAACTATTTCCGCTGCTTCAATATCACCAGAGCAGCTGCAGTCTGTTATGCTACCGTTATCAATTGACTTTACACTATCTGAAGTAGTAGAAGCAGCCGAAGTAAGCTTTGGTTCCGCGCGTGGTGATCTATCTAATATTGAGCCAAAATTTGTCCTAGACTCTAGCAGACTAAATGTTTCTTTCACACCACCATTTACCAGTGGTGATCAAATTAGTTTAGATATTAATGTCACCGATCTTGCTGGAAATATTAGTGAAACAATTTCTTATACCTATACAATTGGATACTTAGGGGATTATGATTTTGATAATGAGCTTAGCTTAAGCGACCTGAACGACTTTGTAAATGGGTGGCGCGTATACAACGACCTCACCAAAGAGCTCGGTCCGGTTACCGGTACCGCCCCTTACTTCAGGC
>CAYLUE010000044.1:4054-12893 GCA_964386795.1 uncultured bacterium | reverse complement strand
TTCATCGATCACGCGGCGTTGCTGCGTCAGACTTTCGTCCATTGCGCAAAATTCCTTACTGCTGCCTTCCGTAGAAGTCTGGGCCGTATCTCAATCCCAGTGTGGCTGATCATCCTCTCAGACCAGCTACCGATCATCGCCTTGGTAAGCCGTTACCTTACCAACAAGCTAATCGGACGCAGGCCCATCTTGAAGTGCGAGCCGAAGCCCGCTTTAACAACATCTTCCAAAGAAGTCGCTGCATTATTCGGTATTAGTCCCGGTTTCCCGGGGTTATCCCAATCTCCAAGGCAGGTTGCCTACGTGTTACTCACCCGTTCGCCAGTTTAATAATTTCCCGAAGGAAATGTTCTCCTTGACTTGCATGTATCAAGCACGCCGCCAGCGTTCGTCCTGAGCCAGGATCAAACTCTCCATTGTTGTTTGATTCTGTTTTGTCTTTGTTACTCTAAAAGTAACGCTCAAATCCATTTACTGGACCACGCATACCAATTATCAAAAAACTTTTTTGCTGTCAAATACAGCCTGCTAAGCTAACTCATTAAATAAAGGGTTAGCAAATAGTATTTTATATAAAAAGGATTTATTTTATGATGAATTCTGGGAGAGGATAATCCATAAACCTAGTAACGCTTAATTTTGATGTTACTCTTCCTGTAAATCGCACTACTAATCTCTTGTTTGCTTGATCGATATCTTTAACTGATTTCCATCCACTTGCAAATTGCAATCCCAATGCAACTAAGATTGGAGCGGTAATAATAATTGGATTTTTTTGTGCAGTACTCATGCTCTTAGGTATAAAATAATTTTTGGAAGCAGATGGATTATTTTCTAATATGTTAAATTCACTATCTAAGGGGATATTCTGCTGTCTATTATTTGCAAGAAAAATATCTCCATTTTTGTGATTTGAATTAGATGATATCATTGCTGAATAAAGCAAGACTGTTGAAGCAATTAACCCGATTGCATTTTCTTTTTGATCTAAGTAGACAAATCCACCCCCAGGGAAAAGTGAAGATAGTAATGCTGGTGTTCTCTTTTTTAAAGGAGCATTCTCTCCGGTTTTGATTGCTTTATACCATGGTTTAATTAGTTTAGAATAATGATTATGATCAAAAATGGACTCAGCGACCTTAAATGACTGTCTCGAGTTTTCCCATTCAAGTTTTTCAAAATGCGCATAAGCTCGAAAAATCATTTCATACGGATCGCTTGAATCTTTTGTTTTCTCTAGTACTAAGTCATAATTACTATTAGATAGTTCAATAAATAAAATTTGATATTTAGCTGCTTTTGACTCTTTAGAATTAGAATCATTATTTTTAATAATTCTATCATAATAATTTTTTGCTAAATCCCAATCTTCCATTTTCTCATAACTTTTAGCTATCTGAAAATATGTTGCTGTTTCTAATTCATCTTTAGGATATTTATATAAAAATTGAAAATATCCTAAAAGAGCTCGCTCATAAAAACCTTCATTGTAAAGAAAATTGGTATACCCGACCAACTCTTGTCGCTGGAAAGAAGTAAAGTCTTTCCATTCTTTTTTTATATCATCAACATCTAAGTACTGTTGCTGAGCAGTCAAGAAATTCAGAGATAATAGAACTGAAAAGAGATAGAAAAAATGTGCTTTATTAAAATATTTAATCATATAGTCAATTATGCTGTGCGTCGATGACGGCGCATTAATGGGGCTTTGCCACTTTTTACAAAATCTTTAGTTATTGTAATTCGTACAACTCTATCTTCAGAATATTCTGGAAGATCAAACATTAAATCAAGCATAGATGATTCCATGACAGACCTCAGGGCCCTTGCTCCTGATTTATGATTTGATGCGAGTTTAATAATTTCTATTAGAGCTTCTTCGCGAAATTCTAATTTGATATTCTCCATCTTAAAAAGCTTCTGATATTGTTTTACCAGTGAATTCTTTGGCTCTATCAAGACTTTTAACATATCTTCTTGATTAAGACTACTTAAGGTAGATACCACAGGAAGCCTCCCTATCAATTCTGGTATAAATCCATATTGGATAAGGTCAACAGGTAGTACTTTTGCTAAATATTCATCATCTTCAAATTCATCTTTTAATGATTTACCAAAACCAATCTCAGAAGCATTAATTCTTTTACTGATTATTTCGGAGAGTCCATCGAATGAACCTCCACAGATAAATAATATATTTTTTGTATCAATTGAAATAAGGCTTTGTTCTGGATGTTTTCTGCCTCCTTTTGGTGGAATCTGTGCAATGGTCCCTTCTAATATTTTTAATAATGCCTGCTGAACACCTTCGCCGGAGACATCACGCGTAATTGAAGGGCTGGTTGTTTTGCGACCAACCTTATCAATCTCATCAATATAAATTATTCCTGCTTGAGCTTTATAGATATCATAACTTGCTTTTTGCAATAATCTTACAAGAATATTTTCTACATCTTCACCAACATAACCAGCTTCGGTTAATGTAGTTGCGTCTGCAATTGCAAATGGAACTTCCAATAATTTTGCCAATGTCTCAGCTATTAATGTTTTTCCTGTTCCAGTGGGGCCGATAATAAGTATGTTGCTTTTATCTAGCTCAATATTGTCATCAGAATGGTCAGATAAGATTCTTTTATAGTGGTTATAAACAGCTACAGATAGTGCCCGCTTGGCTCTATCTTGTCCAATAACATACTGATCAAGGTATTTTTTTATTTCACTGGGTCGAATTAATAAAGAATTATCATCGTGCTTGACTGTTTTATTAGAGTCAATTGGAGATGGAATCTGAGAAGGCTTCATTATTTTCTTTTATCAAGAATAGTATCTATAATTCCATAATTCTTTGCTTCATCAGCGCTCATAAAAAAATTTCTATCGGTATCTTTTTCAATCTTTTTGAGATTTTGTTTTGTATTTTTTGCAAGGATAGAGTTAAGATTTGTTCTCAGCCTTAAAATTTCATCAGATAATATTTTAATATCAGAAGCTTGACCTTCAGCTCCACCTAATGGCTGATGAATCATAATTCTAGAATTTGGCAATGCAGACCTTTTCCCTTTAGCGCCACCCGATAAGAGAAACGCAGCCATGCTTGCTGCTTGCCCCATGCATATTGTTGCTACATCAGGTTTGATATAATTCATCGTATCGTAAATACCCATCCCTGAGGTAATAATACCTCCAGGAGAATTAATATAAAGATAGATATCCTTTTCGCTGTCATCTGCTTCAAGAAAGAGTAGCTGTGCAATTGTTAAGGAAGCAACATTGTCATCGATCGGTGTTCCAAGAAAGACTATTCTTTCTTTTAATAGCCTAGAATAAATATCATAGGCTCTCTCAAACCTACCCGTCTGTTCAACGACCATAGGTACCAGTTGATTGATTGAATTCTTACTCATAATTCTAATTATTTACCTCAGATTGCTTACGCAGGTCTTTAGTTTGCACTTTGACCTGTTTAATTTTCGCAAATTCTTTTAAATAAGCCAAGATTTTCTTTTCAAGAAGATTATCCTCTACCCGATCACGATTACTAGGCTTTTTATAAAACTTGTCGATTTCTTTTTTTTGTTGAGGGTTTTCATTCTTTTTTTCATCAATCAATTCTGAAATCTCTTCTTTAGAGACTTTAAAAGATTGATCATTAATAATTGCTTTTCTAATCAAATACCATTTCAAACTTTGCTCAGCAATAGGTTTATATGTTTCCACAACTTTTTCTTTTTCAAGCTGACCTTGGTTTTTACTCATCACCTCTTCAACCATATGATGCAAATAGGATTCAGCCATTGAATCAGGGAACTCTGGGTTAACTTTTTCAATCATTTTATCGCATAATTGCTGATTAAATGACTCTTCAGCTTTTTCTTGATAGGCCTTATCTAGTTGTAATTTTACCTTATTGTTATATTCTTCTAAATCTTTTGATTCGGGATCAACTCTTTGTACAAATTCATTATTAAGATCTGGCAAAATTTGCCTTTCAACATTCTTTACTAGCAGCTCATACATTGCAAGCGTCCCCTTCTCATCTCTAGGGACCTCTACTTTGACTTTTTGATTGGGTTTTGCGTTTGTTAATTTTTCTGAATTCAATCCATCAAAGGGGTGTTGGCCAATTTTGACATAGCGTGTTTCTAATTTTTCTCCGATTATAGGAACGCCAGAAGCATCTATTTCTTGAAGGTCGCAAATAATAAAATCATCAACTTGCGCTCCATCTTCAATAGTTTTTATTTCTGCATTTCTGAACCGGACCTCTTCAATGGCAATCTCAACATCTTTGTCATCAGTAATGTATTCTGTCTGTTCAATCTTAAAGGATTTTCTTTTAAGCTTTGGCAGCACCACCAAAGGCTCTACCTCAAAAGAAACTTTAAATTTAAATTGCTGTCCATAATTAAAGTCGATATCACTAACACTACCCTTATTTACTGGGGTTATTTCTTTTTCTTCTAAAGCCTGCAAATAGTACTGATTAACCGAACTTTCAACGAATTCTGATTCTATGGCAGGTTGAAATCGATCCATCAATACTTTTTTTGGCACTTTACCTGGCCTAAAGCCTGGCATTTTAATTTTTTTTGAAAAACGTGCGGTTGATTTCTCAAAATCCTTTTCTATTTCTGACCATTCTAGATCAATAGAAAGTTCTCGACTATAGCTATTTAGCTCTTTAATTGTAATCTTCATATCATATAAAAAATTGGGAGTCAAATATAGTGTGTAATCTTCATTTTATTTGAGGGTTTTATTTATTGTTTTTTTGTATCGCAATAAATACAATAATCACCTACCTGTACATGAAATCCACAATGTGGACATATCCATTCATCCGTATTTATATTTGAAAAGGTGCCTTTATTATGAGATGATTTTGCAATTATTGTAGAAAATGCTATGAATAAAAAAATTATAATTAATAATAAATATATACTTATGCTCATTTGATCAAGATAGATATTTGCAATACAAATACTATGAAATTAATTAAATGAACAGAAATGCATATATTGCATTTTACATTTAATTTAATCAATCCATATATTAAATAAGCTCCTATTAATAAGGATACAAAGCTCATGAATAATGGTAAATGATAATGGATAATATTAAAAGAGGTTGCAATCAAAGCAGCCGTATGAAAAAAAAGAAATAGGGTTCCGACCGATGCATTAGAATAGCCAAAAATCCTACCATACTTAGTATCTATAATTGATGTACAGTCTTCTTTTGTTAGTTTACAAAAACTTGGAATAAGTATTTGATCAAAAGAAAATATTTTTGAATAGACACCATAGAAATAAAAAGAAAGCGCCCCACCAACAAATGTAAGTAGGGCGCTTAGTAAGTATAAATCAAGATACAATATTACTGTTTTAGTCTATAGACACAACCCTCAATGGCGCTGAGAAATTTGTCAACTTGTGAGTAGGTATGAAAAAGATATTCCATCTCTTCGTATCCATCTACAGGATATGATTCATTATCATAATCTCTTAAGAAATTTGCCTCCATTTTAACCACTAAATCTCTCATGACTTGTTTTGGCAATTCTTTTTCTCGCAAAAAATTTATTTGAAAATTCATTTGACCTGAAGATGTCATATGAAATAATGGCAATATTCCTACATCAGAATCAGATCGGAATGTAAATGTACCATGATCATCACCTCTGCCCCATGTTACTTCAGTGGCATGGGTATCAGAAAACTCAATAATTTTTTCTCCGATTTTTGCTATTTCACGGGAACATTTATTGCGCATATCTTCTACGAATTGCTCTTTTGTCCATTTAGACATATATAACTATCCTATTAATAATTGGGATTACCTCGAAGGGTAAATTTACAAAAATTACAGGGTTTAAGAAAGCAAACGTTTTCGGCAATAAAATGGTACTAGTAATTCAAAATTAAATTGATAAATGAAAAAAGATAGTAGGGTTTATTTAAAATCGTCCCTGATTAACTCAGCCCAAATAATTAATCTTTCTTCGGTTTCATCTTCTTGGTTATCATTATCAAGTCCGAGCCCTAGAAATTCATCACCATCTAGTGCTTCAGATTCATCAAATTCATATCCTTCGGTTGACCATTTACCAATTAGATTTCCCCCTTTTTCCATAAATGGCTTTGCTAAAAAACCAATGGCATCTAGAAAGTTATCGCTATAGCCCACTTGATCTCCGCAACCAAAAAATGCCGCTGTTATGCCATTAAAGTCTAATTTTTTATAAGCTTCAAACACTTTTTCCCAATCTTCTTGGAGTTCACCAACATTCCAAGTAGGACAGCCAATTATAAGTTGCTTGTATTCTAACATTTTAGATGGATCGGTTGATTTGATATCGTACGAATCAATCTCAAAACCCTCAGACACCATATAATCACTTAAAAACTTAGCTGCTTCTTCTTGATTCCCGGTGGTACTTCCCCAGAACATTCCAATCTTTTCCACAAATAACTCCTTATTTTTTATTTATTTGAGATAATAGAAATTAATGATACTAAGTCTCAATATCGCAATAAATTATTTTTTCTAAAAGTTTAAAGAAACTTAATGATCAAAACGATCATTATTCATGACCTTAGTCCATGCCTTAACAAAATCATTGGTAAATTTTTCATCAGAGTCACTAGAAGCATAGACTTCCGCCAAAGCACGCAATTGCGAATTTGATCCAAATACAAGATCAGCTCTGGTAGCAGTTCTCACTTTTTCGCCACTCATGCGATCAGTTGCTTCGTAGCTATTCTTTCCTGTTGGTTTCCATTCAACTTTCATATCCAAAAGATGTACAAAAAATTCATTGGAAAGTTTATCTGAATTTTGAGAAAATAGCCCGTGCCCATCTGCGCTAATTCCAAGTGAGCGCATTCCTCCAACCAAGACTGTCATCTCAGGGGCAGTAAGACCTAGTAGCTGCGATTTATCTAATAACATATTCTCAGCATTTACGCTGAAATCATCATTATGATAATTGCGAAAACCATCTGAATAGGGCTCTAACGTTTCAAACGATTCAGCATCGGTTTGCTCATTGGTTGCATCACCTCTACCTGGAGTGAAAGGAACACTAGTGCCTGATGCTTTCTCAACACCAACATTTCCAGCAAGCACAATTACATCCGCAACTGAAGCACCCGTTTCTTTTGCAATAGGTTCCAGGACATTTAATACGCGAGATAACTGCTCAGGCTTATTCGCTTTCCAATCTTTCTGTGGTGCTAGACGAATTCTGGCTCCGTTTGCCCCACCACGAAGATCAGAACCTCTAAACGTTGAAGCGCTAGCCCATGCTGTTTCCACCATCTCCTGAATAGTTAAATCACTATCACTAATACGTTGTTTTACTTCATCTACATTGTAATCAGTATTGCCAGCAGGGACAGGGTCTTGCCATATTAAATCCTCCGCAGGAACTTCAGGTCCTAAATACCGGTTCTTTGGACCCATATCTCTATGTAATAATTTAAACCACGCCCTTGCAAATGCATCAGAAAATTCATCAGGATTCTCATGAAAATGTTTTGAAATTTTGCAATAATCAGGGTCTTCTCTCATTGCCATATCTGCAGTTGTCATAATTGTATTTACGCGCACAGATGAATCTTCAGCATCCGGAGCGAGGTCTTCATCCTTAGGGTTTACTGGATGCCATTGATGTGCTCCAGCAGGGCTTTTTTTCAACTCCCACTCGTAACCAAATAACATATCAAAATACCCATTATCCCATTGAATAGGATTTGGAGTCCATGCGCCTTCTATTCCACTTGTAATAGCATCATGACCCATTCCAGTTCCGTATTTATTTTTCCAACCAAAACCCATCTGCTCCATTGGAGCTCCTTCAGGCTCTATTTCAACATTTTCTTCGGCTGCTGCACCATGTGCCTTGCCAAAGGTATGACCGCCCGCAGTTAACGCCACTGTTTCATAGTCATTCATATTCATTCTTTTGAATGTTTCTCTAATATCTTTGGCGCTTGCAAGCGGATCCGGATTTCCATCTGGTCCTTGAGGGTTAACATATATTAGGCCCATTTGAACGGCAGCTAATGGCTGATCTAATTGACGATCGCCAGTATATCTATTATTTGCTAACCATTCATTTTCTTTTCCCCAGAAAATGTCTTTTTCTGGCGCCCATATATCTTCTCTACCTCCACCAAATCCAAATGTTTTTCCACCCATAGATTCTATAGCAACGTTACCAGCTAAAATTAATAAATCTGCCCAACTAATTTTTTTGCCATATTTTTGTTTAACCGGCCATAATAATCTACGGGCTTTATCTAAATTTCCATTATCAGGCCAACTATTCAATGGGGCAAAGCGCTGATTTCCAGTGTTACCGCCACCGCGACCATCCATATTTCTATAGGTTCCAGCAGCATGCCACGTCATTCGAACAAATAAAGGACCATAGTGCCCATAATCTGCTGGCCACCAATCTTGCGAATTAGTCATAACTTCATTTAAATCTTTTTTTAAGGCATCGAAATCGAGTGATTCAAACTCTTTTTTATAATCAAATCCTTCATCCATTGGGTCAGATTTTCTATCATGCTGATGAAGCATATCTAGATTAAGGTTGCCAGGCCACCATTGAGAATTTGACATTGCGCCATCAGTGTGTTGGCTTTCAGAGCCGTGCGCTACTGGACATTTACTTTCTTGTTCCATATTTTTCTTTATCCTTCTTTATTGTATTTTGTATTCACCGATTTTTAAATATAAATTTTTTGACAATTCGGTTAAATAATTAGACTTTTATTAATACAATATTACGATTTTCATTTGTAATAGTTGAAATATTTTTTGAATTTTA
>CAYLUE010000044.1:0-3954 GCA_964386795.1 uncultured bacterium | reverse complement strand
TTATGTCACAAATAAATGAACAAGCTCCACACTTTGAATTATATAATACTAATAAAGAAAAGGTTTCTCTATCTGGTTTTTCTGGAGAAACGGTTATTCTTGCCTTTTATCCTGGAGCATTTACAGGCGTCTGCGATACAGAAATGTGCACATTACAAGAAAATATGGAATCATTCAATGCGTCTGGAGCAAGGGTAATTGGTATTAGCGTTGACTCTCCATGGGCAAATGCTGAATTTGCTAAAAAGTATAATTTGGATTTTGAACTACTATCTGATTTGCATCGTGAGGTTGTAAAAATGTATGACGTTACTTTTGAAGGCCTAGGTGGACTCGAGGGCTATGTCTCTGCAAATAGAGCCGTGGTTATTATTGATTCAGAAGGAGTAATAAAATACCGATGGGTCGCTGAAAACCCTGGAGTAGAACCAAATTACGAAGAAATCGAGGAAACGATTAAAAACCTTAATTGAATCATTGAAAAGAACAGTTAAGTTTTATAATAAAGGGCCTATAGCTAAAGGCCCTTTATTATTTGATATCTAAAATCCTTTAATTTTGGCAGATTTTTTATACAGTTGAAAAACTATATGCCAGCCAAGAGCAATAACAATCATTAGAACCAGCCAATTGGTAGAAGAGGTGACGCCAAAATTTCCTCCAGCTAGGACTGTTGTATGTTGATTCATCATTGTCCAAATTAATGGAACGCTCATATATGTATTGTGCTTTGATCGCAAACCAGCCAACGCTACTAAATCAGCTTCAGGTGATTCACCATTTTTAATTGCTGAAATAATTTTTTGCTGTGCAGGCCAAATCCTAAACCAAACATTAAATGCCATATTAGTTCCAAACAAAGCTCCTAAATGAATATTAAAAGAGCGGTAGCTAAACCCGCTCCATTCTTTCATTAAATAAACTGTTATTCCAATCAATGCAAAGCTAATAATTGTGATAAGCCTTACATTTGAGGCAAGGCCGGTTTTATAAAGATAGTCATACAAAAAAACGGCTAAAAAAGTAAATCCAATCATGATAAATGCTGGAGCTTCCCAATTGGAACCATCATCAAAAGTAAGTCCTCCATGGTAGTAAACAACCAACAGCAGAACAAGACCAGTAAACCAAGTCCAAGCAGCGCCCCATCTGAACCAGTACAGTGCTCTTGGCATAAGCTCTGGAACGACTTTTTTCTTGCTGTCGCCATCTAGGGTGGCAGCAAAATGTCCGTTAATAAAATTAAAAAAGTATAATAAACCTATCCACATTACTCCTGCAATAATATGCAACCACTTAAATATTGGGTGAATTAATTCCATAACTGAACTCCTTCATAGTTTTTGAGAGCGTGATTCATGACTATAAATTAACAACTGTTTTTCTTTACTACAAGAAAGACGGTTGCTTAATTATTTGGATACGGGAAAAGATCATCTAAAGCGGTTACCTTGCCATATTGATCTCTATACACAACATGCTTTCGCTCAAATTTAGTATACGAATCAATCCCAGAAGCAGCTGCTAGTGTATGCAGGCCATTTCGAAGAGTAATTACATAATTTAAAACACGCCATTTCTTTTCATCGACAACTAAAGCTTTTTGATGACCGGGATCAGTTGTTGCAACGCCAACTGGGCATGTGTTTGTATGGCATTTCATCGCCCCAATACAACCTACTGAGATCATCATCCCTCTGGCAATATTAACAAGATCAGCCCCCGATGCTAATGCTATTGCAATTTTATCAGGACTAAATAATTTTCCACTAGCAAAAATCTTTACCCGATCCCTAACACCATATTTCCGTAATGCATCATCGCAATAAATTAATGCTGAACTAATAGGAAGACCCATTGAGTCAGCCATTTCTTGATAAGTTGCGCCTGAACCTCCTTCGCTTCCATCAACAGTAACAAAATCAGGTCCTCGACCGGTTTCCTGCATTAACTTTGCAAAATCATCCGCACTGTCTGGTCCACCCATTACAATCTTTATTCCTACTGGCTTTCCTCCAACATTTCTCAATTCATCTATAAAATCAAATAATGAATTTAAATCGTGGAATTGATTATGTCGATTTGGAGAGTCAACTGTTTTCCATGGGGTAACACCTCTTATCTCTGCAATTTCTTCATTAATCTTACTTCCTTCAACATGTCCACCTCTGATTTTTGCTCCTTGAGCCAGTTTTATCTCAAAACAACGTAAATGAGGATTTGATGCTTTTTCTTTAAATTTTTCCCAACTAAACGTTCCATCTTCATTTCTTACTCCAAAAATTCCAGAACCAATCTGCATGATTACATCTCCCTCACCAATCGTATGATATGGAGCAAGTCCACCTTCGCCAGTATGAACCCAGGATCCTGTCGCTGCTCCAAGGCCATAACTAATAGCGCTAATGGCATTTTCCCCTAATGCTCCATAACTCATTGCGCTCATACCGACTGGACCGGATACAACCCATGGGTTCTTACAATTCTTCCCAATAACGACTGATGATTCCTTTGGAAGCGTCCATGGCGAAACCTCTACGTCTTCAAGATGTTCTTTTCTTGAGAAAAGACCTTCGGTGCCAACATATCTTTTTGTTTTGATTTTTGGCGATAGCATTACCTTCATCTCTTCTTTTTGCTTAGGGAACATCGAATTTCGAATATATAAACCTGGCTTATCAAAATCTCTTTTGGATCCAAATGCAATAACGGTTTTAAGGTATTTCCCTTGGACTACAATATTTGAAAAGTCAGATCTACTAAATGGCTTGCCTTCATAGTCAGAGTCAAACATATACTGCCTAAGCTCGGGTCCGAGCATCTCTAGGAAATATCTTACTCGACCTAAAATAGGGAAATTTCTTAGAACTGAGTGCTGGGTTTGTCTTTTATCATAAAAGTACCATACTAGAAAAAGCAATGGCGGAATTGAGACCATAGCTAAGACAAGCACGGTTAATACTGTTAATCCTATATCTTGAAGCATGTATTTTTTTCCTTAATCAATTCATTTCACAATTAAAATTGGGCATTGAGAATTTTTTAAAACCGTTAATGGTTTACTTCCTGCAAAAAAAGTTTTAAGCGGGTTGCTTGAAGATGACCCCATCACAACAATATGATTTTTTCCTGCTTTATTAGAAATGATTTCTACCGGATTTCCAACTTCAAAGGACTTGTGATAGTCAATTTTATTTCGACGTAAAAATTTTGTGGCCCATTGTGAGGCGTTCTTATAATCTTCTCTAAATTCATCAGTCTTACTAACAGTGACGACCTCAATTCCAATATTAAACGCCTGAGCAATTCTTACGCTATATTTTACAGCTTTTTTAGTTCCGGGTGAATCATCAACCGCTAACAATACTTTATAGTTTTGATTTGGATCGTAATTATTTACAATAAATATTGAGCTATCTATATACTGGGTAAGTTCATAATCTTTTTTAGATTTTTTACTCTTTCCGATGATAGTAACGTCATAACCTTCGCTTTGAACTTCATTAATTAATTCTTCAATAATTTCGCCATTTCTTAGAATGAGGTTTACATCATCGCATACAGTGCCTTTAAGAAATACCTCCGAACGTCTTCCGCCTCTCTCAATTAAAGTGTTCTTTGGAAACCCTGCTTCAATTTCATTTTTTTCAATAAAATTATTTTCAGCTAAAAAATCAAAGGCCCACTCAAGTACATCAACGCCAGGCCTATCAATATCCCACGACTCCATTCTTTCTTGAGCTATGCCAACCTCTTTTAAACCAAATTGGTTTATTTTCCCACCTACATCTACGATAGTAGTCTTAGCGCTAAATGCCTTTGCGACTCTCATTCCTACATTCAATGTGGGGGAGGAAAATTCCTTACTGCTTATTGCAATCAATATCTTCATCTTAATATAGGCCAATATATGAAAGAGATTAAAAATAGTAAAACAATCGATGCAAAAAACAA
>CAYLUE010000043.1:7951-13117 GCA_964386795.1 uncultured bacterium | reverse complement strand
CAACCGGACTGGATACATACCAAAGAAGACGTTAATATTTTCTTAGAGTTAATGGATGCGTACCGATACCTAGCTGAAGATGAGAAGGACTGGTATCCACCATTCATTGTATTCATTGAAGAGTTCAATGGCAAGCAGATGCTTGGAACCATTCAATCAAAATGGTGGAGCTATTATGATCCGCATAAAGCTGGAAAGAAGAATCCGATAGATATTCTAAGAGAAAATGGAGTGAAGGTCTGAACTGAATTGTGATGGTTTGAATAGTGGAATTATAGGCCCTTGTTCAAAGGGCAAGGGTCTATAATTGTTTTTATAGGTCAGATAAAGACAGCCACTTGGATGCGACCCTGGTCTTCTTATCGATCTCTGTCCAAGCAAAAAGGACCTTATCCCTTGTCATTTCCATTTGCGGATAACCCGATATCCTTCCAGGCGGGATCCTTTCTACTAGGATCTCTTTGCTAGGCTCGTTATCGATATTGACCTTTCTTGCAAAGATATTGGATGTTTTTTCACCGCTTTCTATCCAGCTTACGACCACTTCTCTATCATTGATCCATTCGATATCCACTCTTCCCATCGGCATAGAAAGATCAATTCTAACCGGGTCAGAAAAGGTTTTTCCAATGTCATCTGAGAACGCAACATTGACCTTCGCAGTCTCATTGGCTGCGGTATACCATGCAATGGCAATTCTAGTATTGCGTAATGCCATCATAGGTCCATTGACAGGACATCCAGCGATCTTCCAATTATCTTCATGAACGCAGTAAGGCTCTTCCCACTTATCACCGACTCTTCTTGCAATATTGATATCCCGGATCTCATCGTTTGTCCTATCTCTATAAGCGACCACAAGCGTATCTTTATACCTCACCGATGCGGTTGGGCAGCATTCACAGACCCGATCATCGATCACATATTCACTGCCTAACTTGCCATCGGATGAGAATGTGGTATGACAAAGATTCATCTTTCCATAATCACCAGATCCATGACTCATGCTCATTTCCCTGCCATCCAGCCAAACCACATCATGGGCATTCTTTCCAATCCCAAACGATGAAAAGCCGTGCTCCCCCTTTGCAATAGTAGAGTGTGGAATTTGAGATGGCGACCACGATCCGCCTTGATCAAATGAAAACGATAAATGGACATCATAATCATAGGTTCCGTCTCCAGATTTTTCTAGCCAATGCGCCACTAGCGTATCATCATTAATATAATTGAGCGATGGAAAATCTGCCCAATTGATAAAGTAAGACCGTTCAGTCGTTATCGTTGTAGGTCGCGACCAAGAATTATTCGAAAAAATAGATCCTTGTAGTGACCAATTCGTACTATCCTTTTCTTCAAACCAGGTGAGAAAGATATCCCCTTTATCATTACTGGATAGACGTGGAAATCTGCTCTGGTTATTAGAAGTGGGTATGAGAGGATACTCTTTAGCGCACGAGATAAAAAATAACATCAATAGGAAAATAATTCTCATAATAACTACAATAGAAAAAAGACCAGCGCAGTGATTATAGCAGCGATCAAGGTTCCATTGATTACGATCTTAAAAGATTTCTTTTTCTGCACTTTTAAAAATTCTGAGTCTCTTTCTCTTTCATATTTTTCTCCCATGTGTTTGATTCCCATTGAAGAATACACAATGCAGGTTTTGTTCGAGGCTTCAAGCAATGAGATGGACATTACGATCGCTGGTAAAAAAACTAAGACCTTCCACATTCCAATATTATTCATAAATGCGATATAAATAAATACACAGGTGAAAAGAAGACTTACGTATCCAGATGTCCTGCGATACTTTACTTGATTGCCATCAATATTAGGGCAGCTTTCCATAGTAAAATTTACAACATTATTAAAAGTATTGATTAAAGATTAATTATGAAAAACCAGATCAAATCAATTACCATATCATAGTAAATTGCTATTAAATCTTTTTAGGAAAAAAATGAAAAAACCACTACTACGGATTAGAAGAATATCCATTTTTACCTTATTAGCTATTTTTGTTGCCTGCGATGATACTGAGAAGGAAGCATGTCCTATTGCTGAGCAAGGGAAATATATTTCCGCAAGCAAGATAGGAGAGATCGATGCTCAGTCTATTAGCGATCTTAAACCAAGCTATGGACTGCCAGATGATTTCTCAATTCTATATGATATTGAAGTGTATGCCGTTGAATATGAAACTACGGACCCGAAAGGCAATAGCGTTATCGCTTCCGGTGCGATCTATATTCCGCTCAATACAGGGGATAAGCCACTATCTTTAGTGTCAGGACAACATGGCCTCACGATAAAAAGAAGCGACGTTGCTTCGGTATTACCGCTTTATGGTTATTTAGGTTTATTTGGAGCGAGCATAGGATATGCGGTTATTCAACCAGATTATCTTGGCTTAGGTAGCTCAACGTTTCCTTATTATCCAGTATATCAAAAGACCAATGGCAAGTTTTTATTAGATATGGTGGAAGGCATGCAATCATTTGCCTGCGAAAATGAAATTAATTTGAATGATAACCTTTATTTGATCGGCTACTCCAATGGTGGCTATAATTCTATTGCAATGCATAATGAACTTGCACTCAACCCCAGAACGTTTGATATCGATGCTAGTGTTGTCATTGCAGGATACTTTGATCTTGAGCGTGGGGATAATTTTTCATACCCCGAACGGATCGGACGACCATCCTGGGCGATCTACCATCCATATGTATTAAATAAAACATACGAATTAAACATCATTGATAAGATCATTCAGCAGCCATACGCTGATCAATTAGATAATTTATTTAGCGGCGATATGGCAGCATCGGTTATTGATAGGCAGCTTACCGATGTCACAAACAAATTATTTACATCTGAATATCTTGATAATTATAATTCACTTTCAATTTTTGATACCTACAGAGATGTCATTACATCCAATTCATTGATAGATACAAAGATCAGTGGAGACCTACTTTTAATACATAGCAAGGAAGATGAAGTGGTTCCCTTTCAGCAAAGTGAGAAACTATATAATTCTGTTCGATCAAAAGGAGGCAATGCTGAACTGGTTTTACTTGAAAAGGGAAAGCACAGCCCGCAAGACTATGCGCCTGCAGTTGTAGATGCATTAGAGTGGCTGAAACAATATGAATGAAGTACTAACCTGGCACCAGATCAATTCTTTTTAATAGATAATGTGTAAATTATCCTTATGAAAAATTATTTTTTACTTATACTAATTATCTTTCTAGCCCCTATTTCGTTTTCGCAAACACGGTTTTCGAATTTGGATGTTTTTGAAATTCAATATGCTAAGGATCCGCAGATCGCACCTGATAATTCAAGGATAGTCTATGTCCGCACCAAGATGGATATTATGACCGATGGCAAAGCTTCTGCGCTATGGATGATCAACGCTGATGGCAAGGAGCATCAAAAGGTAACCTCAAACACTACCAATGAGAGCAGTCCCCGATGGTCGCCGGATGGAAAAAGAATTGCATTCGTATCCAGCGCTGATGATGAAAATGGATCCGAGATTTATATTTATTGGGTGGACACGAAACAATATTCTTCTATTTCTCAGCTCAAACAGACCCCAAAGAATATTCAGTGGTCACCGGATGGAAATTATATTGGTTTCACCATGTTCGTTGAAGATGATGTATTGCGCCTTGTTAGTGAACCCGAAAAACCTGAGAATGCCACTTGGGCTCCCGCTGCTAGAATAACCGATAGGTTAAAACATGAAGCCGATGGTTCGGGATATATGGAAAAAGGATTTAACCATCTTTTTATAATTTCAGCGGAAGGAGGTACCCCGGTACAAGTCAGCAGTAAGCGCTATAATCACCAGGGATTTGATTGGTCAAAAGATAGCAAAAAAATGATATTTACCTCTAACTACTCCGAGAACTGGGAATATGATTATAGAAATTCAGAGATCTATTCAATCGCGATCGATGGATCTAGTTTTAAACAGCTCACCGATCGAAATGGTCCTGATAGAGGCGCGGCTGTATCTCCAGATGGCAGAACAATAGCTTATACTGGATATGATGATAAGGTACAAACCTATCAGGTGACAAAATTATATGTAATGAATGCTAATGGTTCAAACAAACGTGAAGTCAAAACAAATTTGGATAGAAGCATATCTTCAATCAAATGGGCACCCGATGGTAAGGGAGTATATTTTAAGTACGACAACCATGGAAATGGTAAGATCGGCTATACTGCTCTATCTGGGAAGACAAAAAAGATCGCTGATAATTTAGGAGGTACAAGTATTGGTAGACCCTATGGGGGCGGATCATATTCGATGTCAAAGACAGGTAGGATCGTATATACAATGACAACCCCATATCACCCAGCAGACATTGGCCTCTTTGACGGAAGAAAAGTGCAAAGAATCACCAATCTTAATTACGACCTACTATCCAACAGAGACCTTGGCAAGATTGAAGAGATATGGTATAGGTCTTCTTTTGATGGAAGAAAGATCCAAGGTTGGATCGCTAAGCCACCTGGATTTGATGAAAATAAAAGATACCCATTGATCGTAGAAAATCATGGCGGACCTGTTAGTAATTATGGTGACAGATTCTCACCTGAGATCCTGTTGTATTCCGCATCGGATTATGTTGTATTCTATCCTAATCCAAGGGGAAGCACAAGCTATGGAGAAGAGTTTGGAAACTTATTGTATCGCAATTACCCTGGTGAAGATTACCAAGATGTAATGGATGGGGTAGATGAGTTAATACAATTAGGATACATTGACGAAAATAATTTATTTGTCACGGGCGGTAGTGCAGGAGGCATCATGACGGCCTGGATAGTAGGGAAAACGCAGCGGTTCAAAGCCGCAGCGGTAATCAAGCCGGTGATGAATTGGATATCTAAGACCTTGGTAGCTGACAATTATTTTAATTATGCTCATTACAGATACAAAGGGCAGCCATGGGAAAATTTTGAAGAATATTGGAAGTTCTCTCCCATTTCATTAGTAGGAAATATCGAAACACCTACAATGGTAATGGTGGGCACCTATGATCTTCGTACCCCTCCTTCAGAGGCCAAGCAATTATATCACGCTTTGAAGATAAGAAAGATTGAAACGGTGTATGTTGAGGTGCCTGAGGCTTATCATGGTAT
>CAYLUE010000043.1:0-7851 GCA_964386795.1 uncultured bacterium | reverse complement strand
TATAAGACCGAACATTTGCATTATGGCTATTGGCCAGATGATCTAGCGATTATTCCAGAGAATGTAAGAAAAGCTCAAGACCTACATTCCAAGCTTATCATCGATGCAATACCTGAGAACGTTGAAACGATTTTGGATGTTGGAAGCGGTTCAGGTGGCCTTGCTGAAAAATTAGTTAATGAAGGCTATAAGGTTCACTGCGTATCTCCTAGCGAATATCTTGCAGATGCGATTGAGGAAAAACTTGGAGATAAGGTCAAGGTATATCGATCAACATGTCAAGACCTTGAGCTTGAGCAGCAATATGACCTCGTCATTTTTAGTGAAAGCTTTCAATATGTTCAGGTCAACCGAGCTATTGAAAAAAGTATCGAAGCGCTTAAACCTAATAATCATTTATTGATCTGTGATTTTTTCAGGCAGCCAGGAACTGGAAGACGGCCCTTAGGCGGAGGCCATGGCTGGGATTGGTTTCAAAATGCCTTAAAAGAATACCCTTTGGAAGAAATTATCAATAAGGATATCACGAAAGAAACAGCACGAACCATGGACCTATTCAATGATATGCTAAATGATGTAGCGGTTCCAATTAGTTCATTATCCGGTAGATACATGGATAGCAATTTTCCTAAATCGATGAAAATCCTTCGTTGGGCATTTCGTAAACATTTAACTAAGATCAATGAGATTTATTTTTCTGGTCATCTCACATCCGAAATGTTCAATAAAATGAAAACATACAGATTACTTCTTTACAAACTACCATCTTAATACCATGCGGGATCTCCAAGAAAAAGTTCAAGAATTCTGCAATACTCATAACCTTAATACTACCCCTGAATCAAGATTGATTGATGTTGTTTCAGAGCTTGGTGAAGTTGCCAAAGAAATTCTAGTCGCATCTAATTACGGAAATACACCTTTAGAAAAAAATGAAAAAATTGAGATGGAAATTGGAGATGTGGTCTTTTCAATTATCGCGTTATCCAACTCATTAGGTATTGATACCAAAGAAGCTTTAGAAAAAGTGTTAAACAAATATACCAAAAGAGCAAACAAAGGATCCATTGGGTCTGAGGTAGAATAATGGGAAGATCGGTAATTATTGCTCTGGGCGGAAATGCGCTTTCTCCAAAAGAAGAGGCAGGTACGATCTATCAGCAGTTTGCCCATACCAGAGAAAGCTTGGATGCTATCATGCATTTTGTAGATCTTGGATATAACATCTGCTTAACGCATGGTAATGGTCCACAAGTTGGTGATGAACTATATCGAATGGAGCTTACTCATAAAACGATTCCACCGCTTCCATTAGGAGTGTGTGTCGCTGAAACGCAAGGTTCGATTGGTTACATGGTTCAGCAATCATTGCAGAACGTTTTAAAAGAAAAAGAAATTGACCGAGAAGTAGTTACCTTGATCACTCAAACAATTGTAGACAAAGATGATCCCTCAATAAATGATCCACAAAAGTTCATTGGTAGGCGTTATGAAAAGGATGAAGCAGAGCACCTCGCGAAACAGTTCAATTGGAAAATAAAGGAACAAGAACCTGGCAGTTGGAGGCAGGTTGTACCCAGTCCGCTACCTCAATTCATTGAGCATGGAAGATCGATCCAGACGCTTGTTGATAATGGAACGATCGTTATTGCATCTGGAGGTGGAGGTATTCCAACATTTTGGAATAATGAACAGAAGCTAGAAGGATTAAATGCGGTCATTGATAAAGATCTTTCAGCGGCTCTATTAGGTAGGGTTATTAAGTCAAATGAATTATGGATTATAACGGATCTTGATCAAGCCTGCTTGAATTTTGGTAAAGACAATGAAGAGCCGCTATTAAATATGAATACTGAGGAAGCAAAACGCTATTTAGAGGAAGGCCATTTTCAAGCGGGTAGTATGGGGCCGAAAATAGAAGCTGCCCTTTACTTTTTAAAATATCACGGTGAAAAAGTAATTATCACCTCGATTGAAGGAGTTAAAGAAGCAATTGTTGGTAAAAATGGCACAACAATTGTTAATCAATAATTTATTAATTCTCCTTTAACATCTTCTTTACCTCAAGCGCATGAAGCTCTTCTTGCCCAATCATATTCCTTGCATATTCTTCAAGATAAACAGAATCATTTCCAATTAATTCCAATAATTCATAGTAATGATTAATTGCTTGCTGTTCATGCTCAAGACTCTCCGCTAATATTTCTTTAATATCATGCTTAAAGGTTTCTTTGATCGTATTAAGATTTAAAGGCGGGTGTCCTCCAAGGCCGGTGATATGTTCACCTGCCAGATTTGCATGCGCTAGAGATTCTGTAGCCTGCCCTTTAAAAAAATCAACCAGTGGTAAGCGATTATGGCCAAAAATCATTAAGGAATAGTGCGTATAACGAATCACACCAGATAATTCTAGATCAAAGATCTGTGTTAGTTTTTCAATTACTTTTTCTTTATCCATATATACTCCATATTATAATTTTTTAAAATAGTGGAAGGCTTAAAACAGTTTCAACGAATTCCTTTTTACCATCAAGAATTATTTTAGCATCAGCAACCGCTTTGAAATAATAAGTATCCGCATTCGTATTAATTATAAAACCCATTAATCCAGCATTATCCATAGGCTCAGATTGACCCATTCCGCCATTAAACGTTCCTGAGGTTTGGATAAATGTCAGCTTACTTCCTCTAATATCCATTGATTCAGATTGCCTTTCAAGTTGTGGAAAAAAGTTTCCACTAAATTGATTGAACCAGCGCTCTTTATTTTGATTTTCAGTTCCACCAATATTTTTAAATACGATTACGTCATAATTACCAGAAGGATTCTTTACATTGAACTCAGCTAATCGCATGGATGATTTAGGAGTTACTCTTGTCCAATTTGGCGGGACAAGATCAAATGGATCCGATGAAGTATTAGATGAAAAAAGAGGATTCTCTTGGTTTGCCTGCTTGGGAGAAATCTTATCCAGCTGATCATTGTCTATCAAGATGGTCATTATAATTCCAGCGAAAATAATAAAAGCATAGATTTGAATTTTATATTTATTCATATTTCATGATTAGATAATAAGTTATAACATACAATTATGTTAAATATTACTGAACTTGAATTTAATTACATATAATCTAAACTGCACTATTTGGAAAAACCCTACTGAGCTTTACAATGTATAAAAAATTTATGATAGCTATTCTATTATTGATTGTTGGTTGCGATAGCTCCGATTTAAAATATGAATATATTGAAAAAAATGATTCTTTTCGCAAAAGTATAAGCTCCGGAAACTTTGCATCACTTATTAATGGACATACTTATTATGAATATGACAATCTAAATCATGATGAGATTATTGTTCTCATTCATGGTTTTTCCGTACCATCGTATATTTGGGATGAAACGTACTATGAAGCGATTAATAGAGGATTGGGTGTCATTAGAATTGACCTATATGGTAGGGGTTATTCATCTAATCCAGATGTAGTGTATAATGATCAGCTATACGCTGATCAAGTTATCCAACTACTAGATGCTATTCAGCTAACAAAGAAAGTTAATTTTGTTGGATTATCCAATGGTGGTAGAGTGATTTCTAAAATTGCTGAAACCTACCCCACTAGAGTGAAGCGATTGATTTATGTTGCGCCTGGAGGTTTTCACGGAACCAAATCCAAGCCCAACCCTGCTCCTGTTTCAAAAGAAGACATCAGCAGCTTTATTGATACCAACTATAAAACAATCGCCAAAGGGCAGCTGCAAGATTTTAAATATCCCGATAGGTTCAAAGGGTGGGACACAAAATACCAGGAGCTATTAAAGTATAGAGGGTTTGCGCGAGCATTAATTTCAACCCGTCGCAATAATTATGTACTGGATGGGATAAATAGCCAAATTGCTCAAAGCGATATCCCGCATTTTGCTATATGGGGAGATTCAGACAAAGTATTGCCATTAGATGAGGTCAGGACAAAGCTGTCAAAGCTGATGCCTAGATTAGAATTATTCGTTATCCAAGATTCTGGACACCTTCCGCACAAAGAACAACCGAATCAATTCAATGCAGTATTTTTTGATAAAATCCTTAATGCAGGTAGATATGCGCTCTCATCTAATGAAGGTTTAATGCTATTTGGTTCTGAAGAAAATATATTTTTAGATGTAAGAACTAGAGCTGAGCATTCTCAAAAATCTATACCAAATTCATTTCTTATTCCTCTTGAAGAGCTGCCCTATCGATTAGATGAAATGAAAAAATATAAGAAAAAAAATATCATAGTCTATTGTAGAACAGGCAACCGATCCGATTATGCAGCAAGTTTATTGAAGAAAAATGGCTATAGAGCAATGAATTTATTGGGTGGTATTACCGATTGGATTGGACCTGTAAAGACAAATTAATAATGGAAAAATTATTTAATAACGATATTATCCTTATAGAGCCCGAACATAGATATACGCTAAAATCAGAACCGGAAATAGATTTTACAAGCGTAACCTCAATTACTTCACAATATTTTGAACCATTCAATAAAGAGGAAATTGCCCAAAGGCTTGTCAAAACTAGTCCAAAATATATGGGGATGGCCGCTGAAGAGCTAATTGCCCAGTGGGATGAGGCTCGGGATTTTGGAACCTTGGTACACAATAATATAGAATCGTTTATAAACGATGAGGATTTTGAAGATATATCTGAGGTGAATCATGCAATTAAATGGATGAAAAAATTTAAAAATTTATCTGAATTCATTTTTTATCCAGAGTTAAAGATATTTAGCAAAGAATTAAAAATAGCTGGCACTATTGACGTTTTAGCTCATGATACAACAAATGATACTTTTATTATCATTGACTGGAAAACATCCAAGTCGGTTAGTAAAACCTCTTTCGGTGGAAAAATGGGGATTCATCCAATTACTAGCCACTTAATGGATTGTAAGTTTGTTCATTATTCGCTGCAGTTATCATTCTATCGATATCTTTTAGAAAAATTTTATGATATTAAAATATCTAATCTACTGATCGGACAATTAAATGGATATGAATGCAACCCAATTGTTGCAGATTACTATGAAGATGTGATAGCAAAAATTATTGATGAATATAGTCGGACGTTGAATTGATAGAGATAATGTTGTTTATTTAAAAATTTTGTAACTTTATAGATGTTTAGAAATTTTTTCATTTTATCAGCAAGTCTTATTCTTGCTTATAGCCAAACAAATCCTACCTCAAAAGATTCAGATACGCTCAGATATGTATTTGAGCCTGATTCACTTACATTAAATGTTGGAGAGACAGGTATGGTGACAATTAAGCTTGTTGACGCGCAAGGCAATTTATCCAATAATCCTTTTTTGATCTATGGTCAACCTCGTCGTTCCTTAAAAACTTCTCCACGGATAAGTGACTCCACAGGCTTTGCAAAAGTGACAGTCCAACCATTTAAATCTGGGGATCTTAAGCTGCGCGCTCGGAGTATAGCCGTTAAAAGAACAGACCGCGTCTATGGGTCGTTTAAGGTTAAAGTGCCTGAGCCTAAATTGAACAAAATTGTATTTAACAATCTTAATCCAGAGCTTTATTCCAATGTTTCTTTCGAGCTGATGGTAAATGTATACGATGACGCTAATTTATTACGAACAGATCACAAGGTTACTTTTTCGTCAAGCAATACAAAAGTTGCTAGGGTAAATAAGATTGGAATCTTATCAACCTACAAAGCCGGAAAGGTAATAATCATTGCAACGGCTGGTGATATTTCAAAAGAATTCAATCTTAAAGTTGTAAAGAATCCAATTAAAAATGTAGCGCTCTCCATAAAGAATAAAAAAATAAGAACTGGAGACGTAGAAAAAATAAACGCCAAGGCGTATGATAGACGCGATAGATTGGTGGATGATGCTCAAATTGAGTATTCATACACTGGAAAAGCAGATTACGGCATTGGTCTTCCTGCTTCTGCGCAGATCACTAGCGATGGGCGTTTTGTTGCAGAGACCGCTGGGATATATACAGTTTCAGTTAGCTCTAATGGATATACTAAATCGCAATCAATTGAAGTAGTTCCTAGAAATGTTTCCAAGGATATTGAGCTAATTGGCTTTGGATTGGTATCAAACGTAAAAACTTCTGACCTTTGGATCTGGCCTGGGATCGGTAAACATAAAGGTAAGGATTTTGCCGTCACTGGCACTTGGGGTGCTAATGGCGAAGCGTATTTCTGGGACGTGACCGATCCTGCTAAGATGGTAATCATTGATACTATCACGGTGGATGCACGCACGGTAAACGATGTCAAGATATCGGAGGATGGTAGGGTTGGTGTAATCACCCGTGAAGGTGCATCTAGCCGAAAGAATGGCTTTGTGATTCTAGATGTATCGGATCCTTATAATGTTACGATCAGCGCCGCCTATAATGAGGACATGACCGGTGGCGTGCATAATGTATTTATCTATGAAAATCATGTTTATGCAGTGAACAATGGCCGCAAGTACGATATCATTAATATCGATGATCCTAAAAAACCTTTTAGAGTAGGGGCCTATGAACTAGACACCCCAGGGCATAGTATTCATGATGTGTGGATCGAAGATGGTATTGCGTATTCTTCTAACTGGGCTGATGGCGTTCAAGCTGTAGATATTGGCGGTTTAAAGTTTGATGAAAAAAATAGGAGCGCAAAACAATTCAACCCATTACTTGCTAAAGCAGGACAAGGTAGTCCATCTAATCCTGTGCACTTAGCTGACCTAAAAGATCCAAATGGCCATAACCATGCCGCATTTCCTTTTAAGAGTCAATCGACAGATAAATTCTATATTGTTGGTGGGGATGAATGGTTTCCATGGCGATATCCAGGTAAACCTCGCCCATACCAGCCAAGAGGCGGTTTTCACTTTTTAGACTTTACTGATATTGAAAATCCAAAAGAAGAAGCTGTTTATACAATTACCGAAGCTGGCTCTCATAACCACTGGATTCAAGGCGATACCTTAATAGCTGCATATTATAATGGGGGACTGCGCATTGTAGATATTTCTGGAGATTTGCTTGGAGATCTATATAGACAGGGAAGAGAAATTGCATTTTACATGTCTAGCCAACCCGATGGACACATAGCTAACTCAACGAATGTGTGGGGCGCGATACCGTATAAAGGATATATATATTTTACCGATATGTATAGCGGTCTTTATTGTGTGCGTTTAGTTGATAATAAAACAAAGCAAAGTTCACCTTAATTATGAAAAAGATAATCTTTTCATTAATAATTGCCTCATCATTTTCTTTTTCACAGGATGAAATAAAATATGAAGATTTAATTAATGTTAAATGGCAGATGAAAAGATACGTTATTGATGGACTCAGGCTTCCTATTGAGCGTAAAAGAAAAAAAGACTATCAAATCTTTAAGCCAAATAACAAAAGAGAAGAAATGCTTTTTGGTAAGACGTTAACAGATGTCTCCTGGGAATATCTGTCATATGGTAAATTTATTATGATGTACTCTAAAACGACTGATGTGTATATCCCAGCTAGGATCACTGAATTAGAAAAGAATAAAGAACTCAGATTAACCTTTCTTGATATTAATACGATGAAACTTGTGACAGTGATTTATGAAGCAAAATAAGGTTCAAAAATCAGCAAACAAGAAACCTTTCCTTATAAATAATATTCCTAATATTTAGAATTATTATAATTGCAAAAGAATAGATTTTGGAAAATGCATGGTCACAAGCATATTCGGAACGTCGACCACTTCAGCTATCTTAAGATCACCAACTAGCGAACAAAGCATATAAGCTTCTTCACCAGAAATATCATAATTAGCAGTTAAATAA
>CAYLUE010000042.1:0-13876 GCA_964386795.1 uncultured bacterium | reverse complement strand
GATTGGCTAGTTTCATTTCCATCATTATCCTCGCAATAAGCATCTTGTTTGTCATTATAGCTCAACGTATTCCCTTCAACCTTAAAAGGAATGCATTCTCCTCCAACGCAAAATTCATTTTTTCCTTGAGACCAAGAAAATTGGCCACTTTCGCTCATTCCAAGCACATTTACACTAATAGTTCCAGATCCATCCGCCTTAAACTCTAAAGATCCTGTCATGCCAAATGCTTGTGCAAATGCCCAACCTGTATTATCAATAGCCCCTGAGCAATTAGCAGAATTCTCGTATTCACCCATATTTGAAAGATTCCATATGCCTACAAGGTTAGAATCACTGGCATTTTCTTTTTCATCTTCACAGGAAAATAAAAATAACGCAAAGGAAAGAATTAAAATACGTTTCATAATCATACCTAATAAAAAATTATATAAATACTTCTAAATGTAAATTAGATTGATTTCTGAATTTCAGAAATGGTTTTATTTATTTTTTTGAGCAAGCTTAAGCACTAATTTCAATTAATATAAATATTAGAAAAGGGAAAAAAATGGCGTTACCAGTATTATATGAAATTGCAAAAGACTATAAAGATGCTCTGGAGGAATTAACCGATTTAGAAGATGAATCAATAGTCGATACGCTTGAAGGTTTAAAAGGCACTCTAGAGGCAAAGTCTGAAAATATTATAAAATATACCCAAAATCTCGACGGGACAATCAATGCGATGAAAGAGGCCGAAAAAAATATGACTGACCGCAGAAAAAGATTAGAAAAAAGGGTAAATAACATAAAAAAGTATGTGAAAAATGTTATGGAAGAGAATCAAATAAAGAAGATTGAAACTGTTCATTTTGATTTAACCATTAAGAAAAATCCACCAAAAGCAATTATTGAAGATGAAGAAATGATTCCTGAAACATTTATTGATAAGCAAGTGACGGAAAAGGTTAATCTAAAAAAAGTAAAAGATGAACTGAAAAAGGGTGAATCTGTGCATGGGGCAAGGTTAGTGCAAGAAACTCGTTTGGATATAAAATAGTCTAACTTTTTAACAAGGTATTATATGAAAAAACTATTTGCGATCATGATTTTTTCAGGCATGATAATGTCTGAATCAATATCAAATAAAACAAAAGATATGAAAAAACTGTCTGGTTATTTCAATATGTATTGGGATAATACATCTGGAAAACTTTGGCTTGAAATAAATGATTTTGATAAAGAATTCCTGTATGTGAATTCACTAACTGCAGGCGTAGGGTCTAATGATATCGGTCTTGATAGAGGTCAATTGGGTAATGAAAGAATTGTATTTTTTAAACGTGTAGGCCCCAAAGTATTGATGATTCAGCCAAATTATTATTATAGAGCGATTACAAAAGATAAAAAAGAACAAAAATCAGTTGCAGATGGATTTGCAAAATCAACCCTCTGGGGTTTTGAAGTAGCGGCTGAACAGTCAGGGCGTGTTCTAGTGGATGCAACAGATTTTTTTATGCAAGATGCTCATGGAGTCATCAATAGGCTAAAATCTCAGAAAATGGGTGACTATGAAGTAGATGCTTCTCGATCCGCAATCTATATGCCCGGCACAATGAATTTTCCAGAAAATACCAACGTGGAGTCAATGCTCACATATGTTGGAACAAATCCTGGAAAATATGTTCGCCAAGTAACCCCCACAGCGAGCGCTATTACAGTGCGCTTGCATCATTCACTTGTCCAACTTCCTGATGATAATTACACCCCAAGAAAACACGATTCAAGGGCAGGTTTTTATCCGCTTGCTTTCCAAGACTACTCTGTAAGTCTTGATGAGTCTATCTATGTAAGATATATACAAAGACACCGTCTAGAGAAAAAAAATCCAAATGCCAAAACAAGTAAGGCAAAAGAGCCAATCGTATATTATGTAGACCCTGGTGTTCCTGAACCCATTCGTAGCGCAATGATTGAAAGTGGAAAATGGTGGAATGATGCTTTCTCTGCTGCTGGCTATGAAAATGCTTTTCAAATTAAAATACTTCCAGATGGGGCGCACCCAATGGATGTCCGCTATAATATGATTCACTGGGTCCATCGCGCCACGAGAGGATGGTCATATGGGGGATGGGTCGCAGATCCACGTACTGGTGAAATCATAAAAGGAAATGTATCTCTTGGCTCTTTGCGTTTGCGACAAGATTACCTTATTGCAACAGGATTACTTGCTCCATACGAAGATAAATCAACTGTCCCAACCGCAATGAAAGAACTTGCCCTAGCAAGAATAAGGCAACTCGTTGCTCATGAAATTGGACATACAATAGGTATACAACACAATTTTCTTGCCAGTTCATTTGATCGCGCATCGGTGATGGACTATCCACATCCAACACTGAAATTAAATAGTTCAAATGAAATTGAATGGATGGATGCATATGCTACTGGAATTGGGGAGTGGGATAAGATTTCCGTAGCCTATGGCTATCAAGATTTTCCAAATGATGTAGATGAAAGTGAAGCTTTGGAGGAAATAATTCAAAAAGGGATTCAGCGAGGAATAACTTTTATTACGGATCAAGACTCCAGGTCAATAGGATCAGCGCACCCCGCGAGCCATTTATGGGATAATGGAAAAGACGCGGTGGCTGAGCTTAATAATTTAATTGAAATCAGGAAAGTCGCATTAGATAGGTTTGGTGAAAATAATATTCGATATGGTGAACCATATAGCGATCTTGGAGATGTTTTAGTTCCCATCTACCTTTTGCATCGCTATCAAATTGAAGCTGCTGCAAAAATTATAGGTGGTCTAAATTACAGCTACGCATTAAGAGGTGACGGTCAACTGATAACTGAAATGTTAGATCCAGATTTTCAACTAGAGTCCCTAAATACATTAGTAAAAACACTACATCCTGAATTTCTTACATTAGATGAGCGTTTACTTAAAATAATCCCTCCTCGCGCATCTGGTAGGGGTAAAACTAGAGAGTCTTTCCAGTCAAGAACAGGTGTCACTTTTGATGGTATTAGCTTAGCTGAAACAGCAGCGCATATGACAAGCAAGATGCTATTTAACCCTGAGCGTGCAGCAAGGCTAGTTGAGTATCATGCCAGAAACAAAAAGCAGCCAGGACTTAAAAAGATTATTGATACAATTTTAGATAATACATTATTAGCAAAAAATCCAAAAGGAATGACGGGTGAAATAAAACGTAATATTGATTTTGTTGTACTAGATCACTTAATGAATTTAGCTATCAGTGAAAATAGCTCTCCAGCTGTTCAATCTATAGCAATGTATACAATTAAAGAATTGTCAAATCGGATAATACGGAACAATACGAAAGACTATAGGATAAGATCACATAATAGTATGCTAAAAAAACGATTAAATAAATTTATTGATGAGCCTGAAACCTTTCGTCCAAAAAATATTCCGACTGCACCACCAGGATCGCCAATCGGGTCAGTTTTTCAATGCTCTAAAAATTAATTAGCAGTGATAACCCAATCTATTATCCCTGAAAAATTACTTAATCGAACTTTTGATATTTTGGGTGAATGGTAATCATAATTACTTGTAACAGTAATATTTGATCTAATTAGATAATCATAAACCAATGTATCGTTTTGACCAAAAATTTGAATGGTTGATGAATCCTTAGTATTGAAATCAGTAATAACCAATGTTGAAAGCAAGAGCTTGTTGCTTGGCACTGTAAGCGAAAGATCAAATGACTTATCGTAATTAAAGCCATCCGCTCTCAAAGTGAATGAGAAAACATCACTCTTATTAATCACAGCAGGTAAATTTTCTACTAAACCATGATCTGGATCAGCAGGGCCTACGCAATTAAGCAAGAAGGACGCAAAAAGTAAGGGTAGTAGTTTATTCAATCTTTAATTTCTTTATCTTTTGAATCTTGACCAAGCTGAAGCTCATTAATTTTCTCCATTGGCTTTTCAAGCGCACGAAATCTTGGACCTTTCAATTCATCATAGTGATTTGCTAAAGCGCTAATTGATTTTCCCATAGCATGTATTTTTTCGGTAAACTGTTCCCATTGTTTTCTAAATACACCAACTAAATCTTGCATTTCACCAGCTTTTTGTTCCATAGCAAAATTTGATACCGCCTGCCTAATTAATGATAGCACCGCATACAGTGTTATTGGAGAGCATAAAAGAACTTTCCTGGAAAGAGAAAAGTCAATTAAGTCTTTATCTTCTTGATTTAAAAATGCATAAACACTTTCATTGGGTATAAACATTAATACATAATCAACGGTTCCTTCTTCGGGATTGATATACGAACGTTTTTCTATAGCTTTTACATGATTGCGGACATCTTTTATAAAAGCATTCTTCTCTTGGAGCTTATCATTTTCATTTTCTGAACTGAGATAATTCTCATAATGAACCAAAGGAAATTTTACATCCATGTTAATTATCTTATTGTTGGGCAGTTTGAATGTAAAGTCCGGTCTGCCATCTCCCGATTGAAGCTGTTTTTCAAAATTGATACCCTCGACAAGCCCCATAAAATTTAATATATCCTCAACCATACGCTCACCCCACTGCCCTCTTTCTTGAGAGCTTGAAAGAATACGGGAGAGCTTATTTGTGGTCTCTGCAAGATCACCGATCCCCTTTTTAGAACTTTCCACATGCCCCTTAAGCTCGTTCGTTGACTTATCTAGTCCTTCTAATTTTGATTTCATATCAATAATTGTTTGGTCGATCAGTTCTTTTTTTTGATTCAACTGAGAATCGGATGATTTTAGTAATTCAGAAAATTTATTTTCTGCTAATTTTAAGAAACTATCAAGATTTTGATCTAGAGCTTGCTTGGAAAGGTCTCCAAATTCTGCTTTGAGGTTTTCACGATTTTGTTGATAGGTATCATTTGACTTTCTATTAAAAAGCCAAAAAATACACACACCGCATAGGATGCCTATTATAAAAATTATGACAGCTGCTATTTCCATTAAATTTCCAATAAATTTACTATCAAGCGAATAACTTCACCGGATGCAGTTCCAGGGTTTTGATACGCTAGTTTTTTGTCACCCCAAGCTGAACCCGCAATATCAAAATGACACCAAGGAACACTATCCTCAACAAATGATTTTAGAAACGCACCTCCTGCTATTGTTCCAGCTTGGCCGGGCGCACCTAGATTTTTTACATCCGCAATCTTCGATTTAACTTGATCTAGATATTCATCCCATAAGGGAAATTCCCATACTTTCTCACCTGTCATATCGGAAGAAGTTTTTATAGAAGATATTAATGCGGAATCAGTACCCATAATTCCTGAAGCTATATGACCTAAGGCTACAACCACTGCGCCGGTCAGTGTTGCAAAATCTAAAATGTATTCTGGGTCATAGTGTTTGCAGGCATATGAAAGTGCATCAGCTAGAATTAACCTTCCCTCAGCATCTGTATTTAAAACCTCTATCGTTTTTCCATTATATGCTGTTAACACATCTCCCGGGCGATAAGCTTTATCACCGCTCATATTTTCAGTTGAAGGAATAATCCCAACAATATTCATTTTGGGTTTCAAAATAGAAACAGCCTTCATGACGCCAAGCACAACACCAGATCCACACATATCATATTTCATTTCATCCATTTTTGCTGCTGGTTTAATTGAAATGCCGCCACTATCAAATGTCAATCCTTTTCCCACCAATACTATAGGCTTTTGATTTTTTGGTCCATTAAAATATTCTAAGATTATAAATTTTGGCGGCTCATCAGTTCCTGAAGCAACGCCCGCTAATGCACCCATGCCCATTTTTGTAAATTTTTCTCTATCAAAAACTGTCACATCCACATCTGAAGACTTGCCAATCTGAATGGCGCTATCAGCTAAATGAGATGGAGTAGCAATATTTCCAGGGCGATTTTCTAAATCACGAGCAAAGCAAACACAGTGAGCTATAATAGCACCTTTATCTACCGCTTTCTTACTTCCGCCAACAATACTAGCATGTATTAATTCACATAAATCATCTTTTTTAGATTTGAATTCGTTAAACTGATAACTTCCTAATACCAACCCTTCAGATGTGGCCTGTGATATTGTATTATCCTTCGCTTCTATAGGTAAAAGAAAAGTAACGGAATTAATATTGTCTGAAATACAGGCCTTAGCAACACTTGCAGCTGCTATTCGAAACACCTCAGGTGTTAATTTTCCTTTTTCTCCTAATCCATATAGATATACAACAAAACCTTTTTTACCAACAATACGGGTTACTTCACCTATTTTTCCTTTAACTAATCCCGCAGTTAAAGTATGTGAAATCGCTCTTCCTAATTTTCTATTCACACCTTGAAGTTGACGATTTAATTGAAGATTTTCGTAAATTCCCACTGAAACAGATTGGTCTTTTGAATTATGCCAATCATTAGATATATGTTTAATTTTAAAAAGATTTGCCATTTTTATCCTTATTCAACAAATTTTTTATATAAAAAGTAATGCTTAAATTATGATTTTAATCAAAATAATCAAATGATGATATAGATAAATCACTTTAAGGGAGTAATTATTTTATGAAAATACAAAAAATAAATATTAATGAGAAATTTGAAAAGATATCTGATCATTGGTCACCTAAAGTGATTGCTGAAATGAATAATTATCAGTTTAAGCTAGCTAAAGTTAAAGATGAATTCATCTGGCATAAGCATGATGATACAGATGAAACATTTTTCGTTATAAATGGTAATTTGACAATAGAATTTAGAAATGATAAAGTAAGCTTAGGACCCGGTGAAATGATAGTTGTTCCCAAGGGAATAGAGCATAAACCTCTTGCTAGCAATGAATGCGAAATAATGCTGATTGAGCCTAAGGGCGTAATTAATACTGGCGATAAGGAAAATAAAATGACCGCGCCAAACGATCAGTGGATTTAGCCTATTTTATATTTCCCTCAATTAGGTTATTAACAACAGATGGATCTGCCAAGGTTGATGTGTCCCCCATATCATCAAGTTTATTATCAGCAATATTTCTTAGTATCCGCCGCATAATCTTCCCAGAACGCGTTTTGGGAAGTCCAGGGGTAAATTGAATTTTATCAGGTTTAGCATGTGGACCTATTTCTCTAGTAACGCTATCTCTAATTGCTTTTTCGATAGATAAATCTGGTTCAATCCCTGTCATAAGCGTGACAAAAGCATAGATACCTTGCCCCTTAATTTCATGAGCAAAGCCAACGACAGCTGCCTCAGCAACTCCATCAGCTTTTCCTATTGAGCCTTCTACTTCAGCAGTACCTATTCGATGGCCTGAAATATTCAATATATCATCAACTCTTCCGGTTATCCAATAATAACCATCCTCATCTCTAAACGCGCCATCACCGGTAAAATAGTATCCTTCAAATTGAGAAAAGTAAGTCTCTTTAAAGCGCTGGTGATCACCATACACTGTTCTCATCTGGCCTGGCCAAGAAGATTTTATGGCAAGAAGTCCAGAAGCGTTATTATCTGTAATCTCATCCCCTGCATCAGTAAGTAAAACTGGTTGGATTCCAAAAAAAGGGAGTGTCGCAGATCCCGGCTTGGTAGGAGTTGCGCCTGGTAATGGTGAAATCATAATACCGCCCGTCTCGGTTTGCCACCACGTATCTACTATAGGACATTGCTTATCACCAATTAAATTGTAATACCATTCCCATTCTGGCTCTTTAATTGGCTCTCCAACGGTTCCTAATAATCTAAGAGAGCTTAAATCATGATTCTTGACCCAATCATCACCCTCCTTCATTAATGCGCGTAGCGCTGTTGGGGCAGTATAAAATAAATTAACCCTATACTTATCAACTATATCCCAAAACCGTCCAAAGTTAGGGTAATTTGGAACGCCCTCAAATATCACTGAGGATGCACAATTTGATAGCGGCCCATAAACAATATATGAATGTCCAGTAATCCAACCGATATCAGCAGTGCACCAGTAAATATCATCGCTTTTATAGTCAAAAATGGTATTAAAAGTAAAATTTGCATATAGTAAATAGCCGCCAGTAGTATGCATGACACCTTTTGGCTTTCCCGTGGATCCTGAAGTATAAAGAATGAAAAGCGGATCTTCGGCATCCATATGCTCAGGGTCGCAATGCGAATCAACATTTTCACATTCCTGGTGCCACCATAAATCTCTCCCTTCTTTCATATTCACTTCTTGTCCTGTCCTTCTTACTACAATTACATTATCAATAGATGGAGTTTGCCCGGTCGCCTTATCTGCATTCGACTTCATAGGAATATTATGCTTAGTTCCACGCACACCAGTATCTTGAGTAATGAGCACCTTGCATCTAGAATCATTAATTCTATCTCGCAGCGAGCCTGGACTAAAAGCTCCAAATACAACAGAATGTACCGCGCCTATTCGCGCACATGCCAACATGGCAATCGGAAGCTCTGGGATCATTTGCATATACAAGCAAACTCTATCACCCTTTGAAACATTTAATTTTTTTAAAACATTAGAAAATTTGTTCACCTCAATCAGTAGCTGATTATAGGTAAAGGTTTTTTTGTCATCAGGGTCATTGCCTTCCCAATAAAATGCAACGCGTTCTCCATCGCCATTATTAACATGCCGGTCCAAGCAATTATAACTGACATTTAACTTTCCATTAATGAACCACTTGATTTCAGGTGTAGAAAAATCAACATCACTTACCTTTTCCCATTTTTCAAACCAATCTAAGCGCTCTGCTTTTTCACTCCAAAACTCATCACTATCATTAACGGATAATAAATATTCTTTAGAATAATCTTCTAAAGACTTAAAGTAAGCATTCGAGGATAGTTTTTGGGGAGGGTCATACTTTTTATTATTCATTTTGCGCGTCCAGCTCTTCAGTAACAGTTTCATCTAACAGTTTAACATTTTTACTCAATATCCACCCCTGAAAAAAATTGGAAGATTGCTTCTCATAAAGGTCAATACGCACCCTGCCAAACAATCTATCACCTGCTACTTTATTTATAACAATCTGGTCGCCTTGATTAAGGAAAAATAATATTTCAGAACCATTTTCAGGGCCTTTACGGAACGGAGTAAGATCATTAACAACAGAATATAATGCTTCACCATCAATGATATTTAATCGATATAGTTGTATCGTTCTGTTTGATATACCCTCTGGAACCTCAATAGACCCTTGCCAGGAGGGATATCTTCCCTCTGTTTCGATTAAAATATTAATTGGATCCTCTTTATGTCTATCTACAGGAATTCTTAACCGAGCATATCCCATGCTGTCCATTATTGTTGATGATATAATGGCACCTGATTGAAAAATATTAACCAATGCATGTGGAACTGGAGAAAAATCTATACCATCAATAATGTTTAATTTAATTATATCTGTTTTTGGTAAAATTTCAAAATCACCTAAATCAATCGTGCCGGATGACTTACTGAACAAACGGTATATTGTTTCGTACGCACCACCAATTGGTTGAAAGCTTGCTATGTTTCCAAGAGTATTAGAATCTAGTACGTTTTCAGGGAGTACTACCTGAATAGTGTCATCTGGAAAAAACATTCGAGAAATAAATACTTCGGACGGGCGATTTCTTGGGAATAATGTAAATCGATACGCAGTTGGGCTATAGTTTCCTACTGATAGCCTAGCTGAAATTGTTACTATTTTTGCTTCTACGGACTTTGAGCTTGAACTGTTTTGCTGAAGCGAGTCTAATTCCTGGGAATTAGAAAGACTCAAAAAGATGACTATTGTTAGGAGGCTATTTAATTGCTTTACCATGAGGGTGTTTGCTATAATCACCTTGATCGCCTTTTTTGACAGAAACCATAACCAATGATGCTACGCATGCCAATCTTGGGTCTGACTTTCCACCCTCAGCGTAGGCCTTCACTTCGATATGCATTGATGTAGTTCCCGCAGAAACAATTGCTGCGGTAAAATTAACCCAATCACCTAAAAATACGGGTTCTTTAAATTCTACTTTTTCAATAGTACGAGTAACTGCACCATCAGTTTCAGTATTTTTTAGAAAACGGTGCGCCACTTTTGCTGCAGCTAAATCAATCCATGCAATCATTTGACCTCCGAAAAGCGTTCCAACTACATTAATGTGGTCAGGCATGACAAATTGAGAATATTTTGCTAAATATTGTGACATCTTGAAAATCCTTATTCTAAAAATAGATTAAAAGTTTAAAGGGTTGCAAATAGAACCTTGAAGCAGCTATTCTGATTGTGCTATCCTCTCTCCTTCTTCCACATCCACTTTAAGTAACATAAAACCACCCAAAATGAATAATACAATCACTGAAAATATTCCTAATCTTGGATTGCCCGTTACCATGCCAACATACCCCACCAAAGGAGGTCCGACAATTGCAGCAAACTTCCCAAACATATTATAAAAACCAAAAAATTCTGCAGAGTTTGATTTGGGTATAATTCTTGAGTACAATGAACGACTTAAAGCTTGAATTCCACCCTGAAAACACGCTATCATAACCGCAATAGCATAGAAATGCCATTCTTTTGAAACCAATGAAGCAAAAATTGAAATTACTGTGTAGCCTACTATGCCGATGAAAATCCCTCGTTTTATTCCGATTCTTGATGCAAACCAATTATAGATCAATGTTGCAGGAAATGCTATGAACTGAACCATCAATAAAGCTGTAATCAATGCGGATGTTGAAAAACCTAAGCTTGTGCCATAATCAACAGACATTCTGACAACTGTATCTACCCCATCAATATATAGCCAATAGGCAATTAAGAATGTGGTTACAACTTTATACTTTTTGACCTTAGATATTGTAGAGGTTAACTGGCTCCATCCTGATTTTATTGAATTAATAATTCCGATATCATTTGTTGTTGTTGGTTCTTTAACAAAAAGCATTATCGGAATAGAAAATACTGCCCACCATATAGCTACTGTCAAAAAGGATAATTTTATTGCAGTTGGAGCATCAGAAATACCAAAAACCTCAGGTTTTAGATACATCAGAACATTAATAAGGAATAATAAACCGCCTCCAATATATCCTAAAGCATAAGCTAGCGATGATACAAAATCTCTTTTGTCTTTAGGGGCTACGCTAGGAAGGAGTGAATCATAAAAAATATTTGCAGACATAAAACCGATAGAGGCTGCAATATAAAAAACGACTGCAACTTGCCACTGTCCTTGATTGACAATCGAAAGCGCACCGGTGCTGATAAATCCTAAGAATGCAAAAAATATTAAGAGTTTCTTTTTTACCGATGCTTTATCTGCAATCGCCCCAAGAAAAGGAGCGAGCGCAGCAACTAGAATAGATGCGGTAGAATTTGCTAAACCCAAATACCATGTACTGACAGTAACCTCAGATGCAGTAGACCAATATTGTTTAAAAAAAATGGGGAAAAAACCAGCCATGACTGTTGTTGAAAAGGCGCTATTTGCCCAATCATATAATGACCATGATAATATTTCTTTTTTGTTATCAAGCATCTCTATCTATCCAATTTACCAAGCTTGAAAGTAAGTACTAATCTGCACCCAAGAAGATAGGTTTCCATAGCTATGATATGTTAACGGGTAAGGCATAAACCATTGTGCTCCAATTTCCAGCTCAAAAGGAACGGGTCCAATTGCTAAAAATGGGTCCAAATTAAATAAATTCAACTTAACAAATTGGGATGTTTGCATTTTTTGAGAATCATATCCGTCCCTTCTGGTCATCCATTTATTCCATTTTTGATTATTTGAATAATATTGATCACGACTATTTGCTTCCCAATCAATGCCCGTGGAAAAGAAAACCCTCTTTGGAATGAGCTCTAGCTGTGCTTTCAGTATGCCATTTATTTGTGGAGATTTTTTTCGAACTACAGTCCCAATAGTTTTTGAAATTGAGTCTGCACTTGCATTTTCAATCCACAGAAATGATATAGGGGGATTGATTATATCTTTTTGAAAGCTAGAAATTCCAACAGACCAATTTATGTTAAACAATCTGCCCCATCCTTTTCTATAGAATTCACCAAACACTCTTAATCTTAACTCGGTTAATCCTTCACCAAGCGGTAGATGCTTAAATTGATTTGGAATTCCATTTTTGTCGGTACTATTAGAATTATATTTTTTTAATTGCTCAGCAAATGGAAAGACCATATCAAATCCAGTGTACAGTGAAAATTTTTGTTTGCCACCCCTCCATGCTGGAACGCCTCGTATCAATAGATTTATCCCCATTGTAATATCAGATAATCCATTATTTGATACCGGTGTGGGATAATAGTAATTAAACAGTGTATCAAGATCAACAGAGGAAGAGTCATTGGTAAGACTCCATGAACGATTTTCTTTCAATTTTTGAATATATGGAATAGTTAATACTAAAGTTGAATTATCAGTAAATCCGTATTCAATTTTCAATCTATCTTGATTAATTGTTCTTTTAAAGTATTGATTGATTGAAAAGGCTGTAGTGTCAATACGATAGACATGCTTCATTCCATTCGATACCTTTTCAGCTTTCCAATTGCCTACCGTATGCTCTTTATTATATGTTATTCTCCATACATTTTGAGGAATCGTAAAGTGAGCTTGAGCTGAAAGATTTGATAAAATCAATAAAAGAAAAACAACAGAAAAACATTTCATTAAAATATTAATAAATCAAAAAACGTTGGCGGAATTGATTGAATTTAATGACATCTTTTAACCACAATGGGGGTAAATAATTTGCGGGCTTTCCTTGTGCTGTAAAAACCCTTAATTGACTATGGCCATACAACATATCAATTCGATTAAACTCTGCCCATTTAAATTCCCTAGGGTAAAGTTGATTTGCTAAAATGATGATTGATGTTGCAGTGGCAAGTGGATCATAAAGATTTGGATCAATAATTTCAATATCCACTCCGCTACAAAGTTCATTTAGATGCATTGGTGGTGATTGATCAGTTTGTTTCATTCTGGGTACATATTCCACAGGAACAATCTTTATACCTGGTAAATTTAATTGTGATAATTTATCTGCAAGATGATAGCCAGATAGCCAAGGAGCTCCAGCTCTCAAATATGGCCTTTCTGTACCTTTACCATCATTCAAATTCGTTCCTTCCAACAAACCAAATCCTGTAAATGATAAATTTGTTCGAATCGATTTAATAGTGGGGTGGGGATTTATCCAAGGATGTTCAGAGCTATCTAGCCACTGAGACCTTTTCCAATTGGCCATTGGTATAATAGTTAAATTTGCTCTTTTCAGATCTTTGATCCAGCCCATCTCGTTTGCCATAATTGCTAATTCACCAATTGTCAGTCCATGTCTTATAGGGATAATATGATAACCTTCAAATGATTGAAATTTTGGCCGAATTACAGGTCCATCAACACGGTCACCTCTTAAAGGATTAGGTCGATCAAGAACAATTACTGGAATGCTCCATTCGCTCGCAACTTCTAAAATTTTGGTCATGGTTGATATATATGTCGAAAAGCGTACGCCAGTATCTTGAATATCAATCAGGATTAAATCTAAATCCCTTACCGACCAAGCTGGAGGCTTCATATTTCTTCCAAACACTTCTACGATTCTTGCATTATGGTCTGGATCATATTTTTCACCTTCTTTCATCTTGAAGCGTTTGTCTTGGTGAGTAAATAATCCATATTGAGGTGTAAATATTATTTCAACTTTAATCTTGGGATGATTTTTAAGTAAGTCAAGAAGGTGATTTCCTTTCCGATTTACAGCAGTTTGGTTTGTAAAAATTCCGATCGATTTTCCATAGAGAGGCTTGAAATCCATCTGCTCAAGCACATCCAGTCCATAAAAAGTTGATGGGTGAAAAGATAAATCTGG
>CAYLUE010000041.1:0-14350 GCA_964386795.1 uncultured bacterium | reverse complement strand
ATGGTTGAGGATAATCGAATATTATTTCGTGTTGGTTATGCCATTGGTCAGCACGATGAGTGGCCAACCTGGAGCGAAGGAACTGAATTCAAGTCTACTCGTGAAGCGATGTTGGTGAAATAGCTATTTATTTAAGCCCAATCTCACTTAATCTTTCATTTAAATAAGTACCAGCTGTGTGCTCACTATTTAATACGACCTCATCTCGAGGGTGCAAGAATAATGGCATAGAATACCGGCTGACGTTTGAACTTGAATCGGGATTTATAACGCGATGCGTAGTGGATGGATAGTAATTATTTGAAGCCATTTTGAGCATATCTCCAGAATTCACTACAATAGTATTTTTATCACAACTTATATCATGCCATTTACCATTTAAATCTTGAGCTTGAAGTCCAGGTTCGCTACCTGCCAATAAAACGGTAATTAAATTTATATCCTCATGAGCTGCTGCACGTAAAGCATTTTCTTCAATTGTATCTTCAATAGGAGGATAATGAATAATTCTAAATAAATTAGAAGTACTTCCATTAATCATAGTATGAAGGGGAATAGAAAAATTATTTTTTATCTCAACAGGACAAACTTGCTCAATCCATCCAAGTAATTGGCTGGCTAGAGATACAATTTCTTGATACAGATTCATAGTTGATGGGCCCATTGTTTCAGGAAATTTTCCCCAAGGATATATATGGTAGAATTCTTTTAAATCTTTAATAGTTGAATCTTTTGCATTTTCAGTTAAATAAGGGAAATATCCGTCCTGCTTAACCTTATCAAATAATAGCTCATGCTTATTCTCATTATTAAAAAAGTTTTTCCAGTCTTTGTAAACAGATTGAACTAGATCGTGGTTGATGGGGTGGTTTTTTATTACAGCAAAACCAGATGATTTCAATGAGCTTTCAAATTGTATTGAAGCATCAGGCTCAGCATAGTCAATAGTTAATACATCAATAGACATACTGTCTAATATAGGATTAGGCTAATTCTTCCTCAGAAAATTGCCATTGACAGGTGTGACACCACCAAGGTTTACCATAATATTCTTCTACATTAGCTTGTAGCTGCATTGGATTATCGCATTTGGGACAGTTTTTTTCAGTGCCTTCTTTTGGCCATTTATAATCAGGCTTAAACTTTACAGGATTATCTAAATCTTTATGTTTATTCATATTGTAATTTAAGTATCTTTTTATAGAGTTTAAAATAGAGACTTTTAACTACTAAGAATCCAAAATTGCCAAATAACTAATATGCTTAATCCAATATTTATATATCTTGAATTGATATCTTCATTTTTTCTTTGAATTGCTTCCTGGTGCAATAAGAAAGTATTTAAGTGCAGATTGGTAGTGTCATTGTTGAATATATATATATTTTTCATGGAATCATTAGGTCCATATTGACGAAAAGGTTTTGATATAGAAATAGGGTAGATGCCAATAAAATGATTGCCAGATATTAAAGGTATAGGATTTTTTAATGGAGTATGTCCAACCAATGAACCATCTATATATATTGGAACATGACTACTATCTGAAGTTATATTAATATAACCAATATCCTCATCAAAAACCTTTGATTGAGAATAGACCATAATAATGGACAAAAATAGACTAGTAATACTTTTTTTCATCTTTGAATAAATCATTTTTAATTTATACATATATAGAATGAAGTTCTAATAGTAATTATGGTTCATAAAAGACTAAATATCAAACTCTGGCCATTATTTTTATTCCTACTCGTATCCTGTACTAGCTTTAAAGCATATTTTAATACTTTTTACAATGCCGAAGAGTTTTTTCAAAAAGCAGAAATAATTAGAAAAAAATCTGAAAACGATAAGCTTCCAAAATCTGCCTTAGATGATTATGAAAAAGTTATACAGAAATCCCGATTTATTTTAGATGAATATCCAGATTTAAGTTTTAGAAATGATGCCTTATTATTAATAATTCAATCACATTATTATAGAAAAGAATATCCCGAAGTAAAAATGGCCCTGTCTGAGCTAACCAATGAATTTGGTCAGCAATCACTTATTGACTATAATTATTGGTCAGCAATGGTAAAATGGAAAGAAGGAAAGACTCAACCAGCTATCAACAGCCTAATCAGTTTGCTTGATTATGAAATAAATTCTTCAATTCAATCAAAGATATATCTTTCTATTGCTGAAATTTATTTTGAACAGAAGATAAATGATAAATCAATGGACTATCTTGAGCTAGCCGCTGAGAAAATCACAGAAAGATCTGAGAAGGGTCAGATTTACTTTAGGATTGCAGAATTATCATTTGACCAAAAAGATTATGATAGATCAGTTAAGGCTTATCAGCAAACGATAAAAAATTCTCAAATAAAAAAAAGAATTCAATTAAGCCATCTTAAAATTGTTCAAATATATCGATTACAAAATAAATATGATTTAGCAATAACAACTATTAAAAATATGATAATAGATGAGAGTTATCAATCAATCTATGGAGCGCTTGAATTAGAACTTGCAAAGCTCTATCGGATTCAAGGGATGAATGATGAATCAATAAGTAGATTAGAAAATATTATCCAAGATTATCCAAGAACTCAAGAATCTGCGGAGTCTTCATATTTATTAGGTAACAATGCATTGATTAATGATAGAGATTACGAAACATCGTTGCAATATTTTTCTACAGTAAGAAGTGAATTTAAATCTTCTCTTTTTATTAAATCTGCTCAAGTCAAAATAAAAGAGATCAATGCATATCTCAAGTTATTGAAAGAACATGATGCATGGTTGAATACTGTATCGCTCAAAGATTCAATTGATCATAAGAGCAATATCAAAAATCAAGCAAACATATCAAAAATGTTATATGGCCTCGCTGAATTAGAAGCCCTCCATTTTTCAAACAATGATTCAGCCATGGTTTTTTTAGATGAACTATTAAATTTAGAAACCAAATCTAAATTATTTTCAAAAGCTCTATATATGAAGTCTGTAATTCTTGAAAATTTAAATAATTACGATGAGTCTAAAATTATAAAGCAGGTAATAATAGATGAGTATCCACAATCAGATTATGCCTATGCAATTATAAAATCTGATTCAGCATTTTTTTCTAAACAAAAAACTTCTAATGATATTTTAATTAAAGCAGAGAAACAATGGGGTAAAAATCAAATTCTAGCTCTTGATGTATATAAATCTATTGTTAATAATGACACAACCTCAGAAAGCGGTCTTAATGCAGCATATTTTTTAGCATATAATTACGATTATAATTTTATTCGACCAGATAGCGCAAAAAAGTTTTATGATTGGATCATAAAATATCATAATTCATCAGATCAAGCAAAGCCCTCAAAAGTTAGATTGGCTTTTATTGCAAAAATTATAAATGATAAAAATAAACAGTAGAAAATAGGTAATTCTAAATTGAAATTTTTTATAGCTGCACCATTTGGCAATTACCTCAAATTTAATTCTCACTCTAATATTATACCTGTAACTGGCACCTGGACATTAGAACATAGAGGTGGTCTTGTTTTTAGAATATGGAGAATAATAAAAACGATGCGTTATGATAGAAAAAATAATGGCTGGACAAATAAATTAGGATTACCAAATCCTGGTATTTATTCGGGATTAAAAAGAATAAATCCAAATGAAGTATTATCTATTGCGGCAATTGAAAGTGATGATTTTAATAAATTATCAAAAATCATACCCACTACGCAATCCTTAGAGATTAATCTTAGTTGTCCAAATTTAGATGATAAAAAACCATTGTCCTGGCATGATGCGGCACTATTTACAGACAAAAAAAATAATCGTAAATATTGTATTGCAAAGATTTCACCTGAAACGACAAAGGAACAGTTAAGTTTTTTAATTGATCAACTTGGTTTTAGTCAAATCCATTGTTGCAATACGTTGCCAGTTAAAGAAGGAGGATTGTCCGGGAAATCATTAATTCCCTATGTAGAAAATCTGATAAAGGTTATTCGAGAAAATTGGGGTGATTCAGTAGAAATTATAGCTGGCGGTGGCGTGAATAGTTCACAAGATGCTATCAATTATATTAACTTAGGTGCCAACTATATTTCATTAGGTACTATATGCTTTTCACCTTGGAAGATTAAAAAAATAATTAATTCTTAAACATATATGAAAACTCATAATTGCTATAATATTAAATTTATTCTTTTATTGTGTCCAATAATAATTATTAATTGTTCCAGTTCACCTAGATACACTACTGGTTCTTATAATAAGCCAACCTCATCTAAGTCTAATACTCCATCCAAACTCATAACAAAAGCTAATAATAAACATAGAAAAGTCATGAAGGGTATTAGCTCATTTTATGCTGAAGATTTTCATGGAAAACTCACAGCCAATGGAGAGGTATATGATATGTATGGATTAACCGCAGCGCATAAAACTCTGCCATTAAATACAATTGTTCGTGTAACAAATATTTCAAACAATAAATCTTTAATATTGCGCATTAATGATCGAGGACCCTACGTTAAAGGACGTATTCTTGATTGTTCTTATGGTGCAGCAAAAAAATTGGGCTTTGTCAATGATGGTACGGCAAAAGTAAAAATCGAAGTCATTGAATGGGGCGATAATAAATACATGAAACATAGAAAATAAATTGAAAAAATTTTATTTAACAGTTAATCCTTACGGTGGTGGAAAAAGAGGACCAAAAATATTAAAAAATATTCTTCCATTATTTGAAGAAAAAAATATTCAATTAACCATTATTGAAACTGAATATGCTGGACACAATAAGGAGTTAGCGAATCAATTAGATATGAATGGGTATGATGGATTTTGCTGTATTGGTGGAGATGGAACGATGTATGAAGTTATTAATGGATTAATGACTCGTGAAGATAGGCAAAAATTTCCTATTGGCCTTATTACTGGAGGTACAGGGAATTCATTTATGCATGATTTGGATTGTTTAGATCCAATGGATGCAGCTAAAAGAATTGTGAAAGGCGAACGTAGGTCAATCGATATTTTTTCTTGTAAAGCGAACGGTGAGCAATATTACGGTTTTAACATTTTAGGCTGGGGAATTCCAACCGATGCAAATATCCTAGCCGATAAACTAAGGTGGATGGGTTCCCAGCGCTATAATTTATCTTCCATAGTTGAGGTATTACGCCATAAAAAACGATTTGCTAGGGTTACAATAGATGGTAACTCAATTGGAGCAGATTTTGCTTTTATTATAGGTTGCAATACTATTCATACCGGCAAAGGTATGAAAATGGCGCCCCTTGCAAGACTAAACGATGGGTTGATAGATTTAATAATAGTTAGAAAAGTTTCCAGGTTAAAATTATTAAAACTCTTTCCGAAAGTATTTTCTGGAAAACATATTGGTGATCCTGGTGTTGACTATAGACAGGTAAAGCAATTTTCTATTATCCCCGAAGAAGATAACCAGCTAAATCTTGATGGGGAAGTACTAGGCAGTACACCTGTTGAAGTTCAAGTATTACCAAACGAAATAGAATTGTTATTATAAATGAAAAGTGTATTACGTAGACTTCCTGTTATACTTGTTGGAATTCCAACCGTTATTACAATAGTTAATATTGGGGGATTAATCTTTTCAATATTGCTAGCGATTGTTGCATTATTGTGTTTATATGAATTTTATAAATTAGCTGAAGCAAAGAAAATATTACCTAACAGATTATTAGGTGCAATAGCTGTAGTCTTGATTTGTTATTGCTATCATAACACACCAAACCTATCATTATTAACTATTTTATTCTTTAGTTTTAGTCTAATTATACTCACTATTTTTACTGAAACATTCAAACAAAGCTCAAATCCACTTGTAAATGTTTCTACAACATTTTTAGGTGTGATGTATGTTGGATTATTATTCGCCTCAATGATAGCTTTAAGACAATTTGATTCATTTTATGGTTCAAATTTTACTTTGACTATGTTGATTTCAGTTTGGGTGTGCGATTCATTTGCTTATACTTTTGGAAAATTATGGGGAAGGAAAAAACTTATAGAAAGATTGAGTCCTAAAAAAACTATTGTTGGTTTTTTAGCAGGCAATGTTGGTGCATTCTTATCCATATTTATATTAAATTACTATAACATTATTCAATACAATTTATCGCTATCATTAATATTAATTATGACTATCATTGTAGGCGTATTTGGACAGTGGGGAGATATAGCAGAGTCAATGTTCAAAAGAGATGCTGATTTAAAAGATTCCGGTACTCTCTTATTAGGACATGGTGGATTTTTAGATCGTTGCGATTCCCTTATATTAACCTCACCATTGATGTTAATATTTTCACTTTACATTCATAGCTAGTAGATAAATTAATTATTAATCAATAATAAGGTATCAAATGGATTCAATTTTAAAAGACCTTGGAATTAGTGAATTTAATTATGGGACTTGTTCCGGAAAAAATAAATGGTCAGATAATTCTGATACAAAAATATTAGAATCATTCAATCCATCCAGCGGGGAACTGCTTGCTTCGGTTTATATGTCAGATGAAAAAGATTATAATAGAATATTAAATGACTCTATTGAATCATTTAATGAATTTAGAAAAGTTCCAGCTCCTATTAGAGGAGAACTTGTGAGGCAAATGGGTGAAGCTTTGCGACTAAAAAAAGATGCTCTTGGAAGCTTGGTATCACTTGAAATGGGAAAAATTAAGCAAGAGGGCGATGGTGAAGTGCAAGAAATGATAGATATTGCAGATTTTGCAGTTGGCCAATCTCGAATGCTATATGGAAAAACTATGCACTCAGAACGCCCAGATCATCGAATGTATGAACAATGGCATCCCTTGGGGCCTGTTGGTGTGATATCAGCTTTTAATTTTCCAGTAGCTGTATGGGCATGGAATGCATTTATAGCTGCTATTTGCGGAAATACAACTATCTGGAAGCCGTCATCAAACACACCCCTTACAGCAATTGCGGTACAGCAGATATGCAATGATGTAATGCATAAAAATGGATACTCTGGAATTTTTTCAATAATGATTGGACCTGGATCAATAATTGGAGAAAAGTTAATTTCAGATAAGAGAATTCCTCTTATTTCATTTACAGGTTCAACAAATATGGGTCGACATGTAAGTGAGGTTGTCGGCTCAAGATTTGGTAAATGTATATTAGAATTAGGTGGAAATAATGCTATGATTATTGATGAAACTGCAACTTTATCACTTGCAGTTCCTGCTATAGTATTTGGTGCTGTTGGAACAGCGGGGCAGCGTTGTACTTCAACTAGGCGAGTGATTGCGAATGAAAATATTTACAATGATCTAAGAGATCAATTGGTTAGTGCATATAGTCAAGTAGTTATAGGTGACCCGTTAGATTCTGGAACTTTAATGGGTCCTTTAATAAATGAAAGTGCTATTAATTCTTACGATAAAGCTCTTGAAAAGGTCGTTAATTCAGGTGGAAATATATTATGCGGGGGAAACAGAAATAATCAAAAGGGTAATTTCGTTACACCAGTTATTGCTGAGGTCAAAAATGAATGGGATATTGTTCAAGAGGAGACTTTTGCACCTATATTATATCTTATTAAATACAAAACAATTGATGATGCTCTAGTATTGCATAACGATGTACCGCAAGGATTATCATCTTCAATTTTTACAAACAATATTCAAAATGCTGAATATTTTCTTTCTCATAGAGGAAGTGACTGTGGAATTGCTAATGTGAATATTGGCACCTCAGGAGCTGAAATTGGTGGTGCATTCGGCGGTGAAAAAGAAACAGGTGGCGGTAGAGAGTCTGGTTCTGACTCATGGAAGCAATATATGAGAAGGCAAACGAATACGATAAATTGGAGCTCTGATTTACCACTAGCTCAAGGTATAGAATTTAATTTAAATGAATAATCTTAAACCACTAATATTAAGAGATATAAATAAATATGAATCCAAAAGAAGCAAGAAATAATATAGATAAACACATGCTAGCAGATGGCATGTCACAAATCATAGATTTAAATAAAAGCCATGGGTCTTGGCTGGTTGACGCTAGAGATAATCGTGAATATTTAGATCTATTTTCAATGTTTGCATCCTTATCTGTAGGATATAATCATCCATATTTGATAGCCAATAAAGAACGTTTAATGTCTTCAGCATTAAACAAGCCCACAAATTCAGATGTTTATTCGGTTGAAATGGCCGACTTTGTTTCAACAATGGGAAGAGTTGCACAACCCGACTATCTTCCGTACGCATTTTATATTGAAGGCGGCGGCTTGGCGGTAGAAAATGCTCTGAAAACTGCATTTGATTGGAAGGTTAGAAAAAATCTTTCAAATGGAAAAGGCGAAAAAGGATCTAAAATTATTCATTTTAAGGAATGTTTTCATGGTAGAACTGGCTATACGATGAGCTTAACAGATTCTCCTGACCCTAGAAAAACATTATATTTTCCTCAATTTGATTGGCCTAGAATAGATAATCCTAAAATTGATTTTCCATTAGAAAAAAACTTAGATATAGTAATTGAAAGAGAGCAAAAGGCAATTAATCAAATCAAAGATGCAATCATGAATAATCAAGATGATATTGCAGGTTTGATTATTGAACCAATTCAAGGTGAAGGAGGCGATAATCATTTTAGAAAAGAATTTTTAATGGAGTTGAGGAATCTAGCATACGAATCTGAATTCCTATTAATTTATGATGAAGTACAAACTGGAGTAGGCGTCACTGGTAATATGTGGGCTCATCAAGCATTTGGAAATGAGGTTAAACCTGATATTATCAGTTTTGGTAAAAAAACCCAAGTATGTGGAATTTTTGCAAGTGAAAGATTGGATGAAGTTGAAAATAATGTTTTTCATGAATCTAGTCGACTTAACTCCACTTGGGGTGGCAACCTCGTTGATATGGTAAGATTTACCATCTATTTAGAAATAATAGAAAATGAAAACCTTGTTCAAAATGCCTATAAGGTTGGAGAGTACTTATCTACATGTTTAGATACTCTTCAAGATAATCATCGTGATTTAGTGTCAAATTCAAGAAACAGGGGTTTGTTTGGTGCTTTTGATTTATCGGATTCAGACACACGCGATAAGGTAATTGATTCAATTACCAATGAAGGAGTAATGATGTTAGGTTGTGGAAATAATTCTATTCGATTTAGACCGCATCTTAATATTACAACATCTGAACTTGACCGTGGGTTTGAAATGATTCACACAGCCTTAAATAAGCTATAAATTCATGCCAGATGGAACTCTTTATGTTGTCTCAACACCGATAGGCAATCTTGAAGATATAACCTTAAGAGCAATTAAAACCCTTAGCCAATCTTCCTTAATTGCTGCAGAAGATACAAGGCAGACAAAAAAACTATTAAACCACTTAAATATTTCTATTCCGATGATTAGTTATTTTGATCATAATAAATCAAAACAAATACCTAAAATCATCAATGAATTACAAAGAGGTAGTGATGTATCTTTGGTTTCAGATGCTGGAACACCTGGTATAAGCGATCCTGCATACAGGCTAATTAGATCTGCTATTAAAGAAAATATTCAAGTTATTAGCATGCCTGGACCATCAGCATTACTTGCGGCTTTGATACCATCCGGTCTACCAACAGATAGATTCATTTTTGAAGGTTTCTTACCACAGAAAAAAGGAAGAAAAAAAATTCTTGAACATTTATCAAAATTTGACGGGTCTATTGTTTTTTTTGAAAATCCAAAAAGATTAAAACGGACTCTAACTGATATAATTAATCATATTGGTGATAGACCTTGTGTTGTCGCACGAGAACTTACTAAAATACATGAAGAATTTATCAGGGGCACTGTTAAAGATATTATGTTAGATATTGAAACAATTACATTAAAAGGTGAAATGGTTATCTTAATTGGAAAAAAGGATAGTAATGTCTATTTCTAAGGGAAAATTTATTTCATTTGAAGGTATAGACGCTTGTGGAAAAAGTACACAAGTTAAAATGCTTTTGAATCATATGAATATGTCATCAAATAATACAATTCTTGTGCGAGAACCTGGTGGCTCTACAATTTCAGAACAAATACGAGATATTCTACTAAATAAGAATCTATATGAAATGTCTGACCGCACTGAGGCTTTATTGATGACTGGAAGCAGAGCTCAACTAACATATGAAAAAATAAGTACAAATTTAATTGAGGGAAAAAATGTAATTGCCGATCGTTATTCGGACTCAACCTTAGCTTATCAAGGAGGGGGAAGGGGTTTAGATATGGAATGGCTTATAGAGCTCAATTGTTTTGCAACATATAATTTATTACCTGATGTAACATTTTTAATCGATCTGCATCCAGAAGAGGCTATTAAAAGAAAGGATACAGAAAACGATAGGATTGAAAAGGCTGGAATGGATTTACAGGTTAAAGTGCGAAATTCATATTTAGATATAGCAAAAAGATTTCATGAAAGAATTGTTATATTAGATGGTCATGATGATATAAATAATATTCATCAAAAAATATTAGAAGAATTATTAAGAAGAAAAATTCTCTTATGAAATCAATACTCAGGTCAAAGTTATTCTATTTTTTCTTGATAATAGTTACAATATCAGTATCATTCACTCAATCCAGCTTTTATCGAGAGATCAGAAATTCACAACGTCTGATTAATCAAGTATATAATCAAATATTTTCTACCTATGTTGATCAATTGGATCCCGACACTTTTACTAAATCTAGTATTAATAGTATTACAGAAAACTTAGATCCTTATACGTCATTACTAGTTGAAGATGAGCAATACAGTATTGAACTGCTTACCGATGGAAAATATGGCGGTGTTGGCATTCAGCTTGGATATAGAAATAAAGAGATGACGGTCATCTCACCCATGAATCAATCCCCTGCTCAAAAAGCTGGAATCATTAGCGGAGACATAATTATTAAAATTGATGATGTGGAAGTCAAAGATTTATCTTTTAATGATGCCGCCGCTAAAATCAGAGGGAGAAAAGGTACGAAAGTAAAACTAACTATTAAGCGATATGGTGATAATGAAAATATTGACTTTATTTTAACTAGATCTAATATTGATGTAAAAGATGTTACTTATTCTGGAATGATATCTTCTAACACTGGGTATATCCGTTTAAATCGATTCTCACGATACTCATCAAGAGATTTTCAAAAAGAACTTACCGTGCTATCCCAAAATAAATTAAATGAATTAATTATTGATTTGCGTGATAATACTGGCGGACTACTATCTGCCGCTGTCAATATTTTAGATATGATCACAGAAAAAGATTTGCCATTAGTTTCAACTAAAGGTCGAACGAAAGAATCAAATCGCACATTTTTCTCTACAAGAAAACCAATAATAAGCAACGATGTAAAAATTGTTGTATTAATAAATCAGGGTAGTGCATCTGCTAGTGAAATTGTAGCTGGCGCAATTCAAGACCTTGATAGGGGTTTGGTTATTGGTCAAAAATCGTTTGGAAAAGGACTTGTGCAAACCGCCTATGAAATAGACCAAAAAAGGACGATAAAAATAACGACTGCAAGGTACTATATACCCAGTGGAAGATTTATTCAAAAAAGAGACTATATTGATGAAAAATTTCTATTAAATAAAACTATTGAAGATTCATTATTTAAAACAAAAGGTGGTAGGATAGTTTATAGCAATGGAGGCATTACTCCAGATTCAACTGTAGAAGAGCAAAAAATGGATATAGTAACAACACAGTTCTGGAGGAGTGGATACTTTTATTCATTTGCTCAAGAAAATAAATACCTATATGAAAAATTTTCCGATGTTGAAAAGGATAGTGCGTTATTAGATAAATTTTATACTTATGCTAAAAATCGTAAAAAACCTACCTTGCCAGGTCAAAAGGAATTATTAAAACTAGAAGAAAATATTTTATCTATAGATTCAACTAATATAAAAATCAGAAAAGCTATTAATACCCTTAGTGATTTTTATGATAAGAAACTCATTCAAAAAACAACCTCAGAATCTGAACAAATGTATCAAATTTTACTTCTGGAATATGCAGGATTATTTAATGGTCCTAAAGGAAGAATAGAGCAGTCATTTTTAAATGATACAGTATTGAAAACTGCTTTAGATATCATAAATAATCAAAATTTCTACGCAAATACCCTAAATAATACACAGGTTTTTGAAAATTAATTGTTTCAAATAACCTTTCCGAGATACTGACTGATTCAATTAAATTCTTTCTATAATAGTAGGGCGATTAGCTCAGCTGGTTAGAGCGCTACGTTGACATCGTAGAGGTCAGCGGTTCGACTCCGTTATCGCCCACATTGTATAAAATAAAAAAATGAAACAAATAACAATTAAATTACCTGATAATTCTACTCATCAATTTGATAGAGGGGTTACGGCAATGCAAGTTGCAAAGAGTATTGGTGAAAGATTAGCTATGGCTACGGTAGCTGCTACTGTTAATGATGAATTAATTGATGCCACACGACCTATAGTTGAAGATGCTGATTTGATTATTCATACAGGTGATTCAAAAATAGGTCATGAAGTATTATTACATAGCGCAGCACATTTAATGGCGCAAGCAGTAAAGAAATTCTGGCCAAAGTGTCAAATGACTATTGGCCCTGCTATTGAAAATAGATTTTATTATGATTTTGATATTGATGGTACATTTTCTGATGATGATTTGATTAAAATAGAAGATGAAATGCATAATATCGTTAAACAAAATTATGAGGTTTTCAGACAAAATTTAACTAGAAAAGAAGCCTTAAAAATTTTTACCGACCTCAATGAAAATTATAAAGTTGAAATCATTAATGACATAGAAGAGGCTGAGCAGTTATCGGCTTACACTCAAGGAGATTTTGTTGATCTTTGCAGAGGGCCACATGTACCATTCACGGGTAGTATTAAATATTTTAAGCTATTAACTACTTCTGGCGCATATTGGAGAGGTGATGAAAACAATAAAATGCTTCAACGTATTTATGGTACGGCATTTTCATCTAAATCTAAATTAAAAGAATATTTAAATTTCCTTGAGGAGGCAAAAAAAAGAGACCATAGAAAAATAGGAAAAGAATTAGAGATATTTACCTTTGATGATGAAGTTGGCCCAGGTTTACCCTTATGGCTACCAAACGGAGGAGTAATATTAAATGAATTAGAATCCCTTGCTAGGGAAACTGAGGATAGACATGGTTATTATCATGTAAGAACACCTCATCTAACTAAAGGTGATCTATATAAAAAATCCGGTCATTTAGAATTATATAAAGATGCAATGTACCCAGCAATGGATGTCGATGGTATGGATTACTATGTTAAGCCGATGAATTGTCCGCACCATCATAAGATTTACGATGCAACCCCCAAAAGCTATAGAGACCTACCTTACCGTATTTCTGAATACGGAACGTGCTATAGATATGAAAAATCTGGTCAACTTTTTGGTTTAATGAGGGTCAGAAGTATGCAAATGAACGATGCACATATCTATTGCTCTAAAGAAGATTTTAGTGCTGAATTTTTAGATGTATGTAATATGTATTTAGAATATTTTGATATTTTTGGTATTGATAAATATGAGATGCGGCTCAGTCTCCATGATCCGAAAGGCTTAGGTAAAAAATATATAAATGAGCCAAAACTATGGCTTGAAACTGAAGAAATAGTTAGAAATACGCTTACTGATGGAAAAATAAATTTTACTGAAATTCCAGGTGAAGCAGCATTTTATGGTCCTAAGGTAGATGTCCAAGTATGGAGTGCTATCGGAAAAGAATTTACCCTTGCAACAAATCAAGTAGATTTTGCTATACCAAAAAGATTTAACCTAACTTATACAGACCAAGACGGAAAAGAAAGTACTCCACTATGTATTCATCGTGCTCCACTGAGTACGCATGAACGATTTGTAGGCTTTTTAATTGAACATTATGGAGGTGATTTTCCTGTTTGGTTGTCACCGGTACAAATTGCGATATTACCGGTATCAGAAAAGACAAATCATTACGCTTATGATATTGAAAAGCAATTTAAAAGCGCTGGTTTTCGAGTTACTATTGATGATAGACCTGATAAGATTGGTTCAAAAATTAGAAACGCAGAATTAAGTAAAATACCAATTATGGTTATTATTGGTGAGAAAGAGGCGCAAAATAAAACACTTTCTATCAGAAGAAGATTTATTGGAGACCAAGGAGAGTTGTCCATTGATAAAATTATTAATGATATTTCTTTAGAAATTAAACAAAGGAGTCAACCTTATCGGAAAAGCGAATAAAATAAGAATCAA
>CAYLUE010000040.1:0-14579 GCA_964386795.1 uncultured bacterium | reverse complement strand
TTTAGTCCATCCGCTTTAGCTAAGATATAGCCTTGATTAAGCTCTATTGTAGCACCTAGTCGCTCGAATCCTTTTAAATGATAATCGACAGGTCTTGGGCCCCATGCACATCCTCCTGGTAATGATACTTTGGCTTCACCAAATCGTGCCAATAGAGGACCCATCACATAAAAAGATGCTCGCATGGTTTTTACTAAATCATATGGCGCCTCAAGAGAAGTTATATTTGATGCATCTATGGAGAGACTTGGGCTATTAAAACTACATTGTGCCCCTAGTATATCTAATAAATCTACAAATGTCCTGGTGTCTCTTAGGTTGGGTACGTTTTTTATTTCTGTTAAACCATCAGCAAGTAGAGATGATGCCATGATAGGTAAAACAGCATTTTTTGCTCCACTAATTTTTACAGTACCGCTTAATGGCTTGCCGCCATTTATTACTAATTTATCCACGTGCCCTTGAAATAAAATTTTCTTTAGAGTTTATTCCTTGATCAATATTGCCTTCGCCACTAAATAATTTTGCTACGGCTTCAACTTTTTCTTTATCATCAAGATATTGTGTATGTACATAGGTTTTGTTTTCAACAACTTTTTTACCAACAAATAAATGGTTATCTGCAATAGAAGCTATTTGGGGTAGATGCGTGATACAGACAACTTGTTTATTGACACTAAGAGACTTGAGTGCTTTAGCAACTTTCTCAGCTGCTTCACCTGAAATGCCAGCATCAATCTCATCAAAAATTAGCGTTGCTACAGGATCCTGTTCCTTTAAAACTGATTTAATTGAAAGCATGATCCTAGACACCTCACCACCGGAAGCTATTTTTGCAAGTGGCTTTATAGATTCGCCCGGGTTTGCGCTAAGATAAAATTCAACTATATCGTATCCTTTTGGACCGTACTTAACCTTATCTTCGCCACAAATAATAGGGCTATTATGATCGGAATTTTGTTTTATTTCAACCTTAAATATTGCCCCTTCCATATTCAATTGATTCATCATTTTCTCTATCTGATTAGATAATTTTTTTGATGCAATAATTCTCGCCCTGCTTAGTTCATCTGCTAACTTATTATAAGAAGATGTAAGTGATGATAATCGATCTTTTAATTCAGTTATTTTTTGACTTAAACCTTTTAATTCTTCAAGCTCTTCTTGTATTTTATTGACATACTGCAAAACCGATTCAATTGAGCCACCATATTTCCTTTTTAGGCTTTCTATGGATTGAAGCCTATCATGAACTTCGTTCAATTTAGATGAATCATTTTCTATATAGTCTAAGTGCTCAATTAAACCTGATGAAGTATCCTGGATAGTTAAAGATGATTGTTTTAGGCTATCTAAAAATGGTGCGAGTGAATCATCATATTTTGATAGTTTTTCCAGATCGTCAATTGCGGAATAAAGTTGTCGATATATTGAATGGTCATGCTCGGTAAGGCTTTGATTGAGTTTCTGTATAGCTGCTATGGTTTCTTCAATATTATTTAATCGTTTAAATTCATTCGTGAGGGTTTCATCCTCATTCAATTGAGGATTGATAGATTCAATTTCATTTAACTGAAAATCTAATAACTCTTTTTTATCATTGGATTGGTTAAGTAGAATCTCTTTCTGACCCAGCTCATCATTGATTGTAATTAATTGATTATAGGTTTCTAAGGTTTCATATACTTGTTTTTCGTTTTTACAGTAACGATCAAGAAAATCAATATGTGTATGGGGATTCATAATAAGCTGCTGCTCATTTTGACCATGAAAATCTGCTAGGGAAAAGACTTCGTTACGATATGAATTTTCATCTATTGGCTCTTCATTTATAAAGGATTTAGCGCGACCTGCTTTAGAAATTAATCGACGATATATTGATCCATTATTATGGTCGATCTCAACAACGGCTCTTTCTTTACCGCTTCTAACATCTGTTTTTTCAGTTTTTGATCCCAGGGCCAAAGATAGTGCTTTAACAATAAGTGATTTTCCTGCGCCCGTTTCACCCGTAATAACAGTAAAACCATTGGGTATAGTTAAGTCAAGCTCTCGAATAATAGCGTAGTCTTTAATATATATCTTATTTATCATCAGCCCTGATCCAAACTAATATTACCCCAATACTGAATCCAATGCTATCGCTTAAAACATCCCATTGGCTTGAAAACCTACCAGAAATAAATGACTGCAGATATTCATCAAAAAATCCGAATAAAATACCACAAGGAATAATAATCAGGGCATTCTTTCGACTTATATCAGACATACTTTTCATAGCCAAAATTCCAAAAATAAAATATTCAATAAAATGAATTACCTTATCCCATTCTAAAAGCCATGATTTTGGCAAATTACTACTTGGTATTGATGACATTGATAAAATCAATAACGCATAAACAAAAAGAAGAATTCTGTAAATATTATTTGTCATAGTCAGATAAAATTAGAGCAATTTCATTTAATAAATCACTAGCAATCATCCCTCTCTCGCTTATTTTTTTTGAAACCCTATCCCCCGCATATCCATGTATAAATACAGATATGACTGATGATTCAAGAGGGCTATATCCTTGAGCAAGAAATGCAGATATAATTCCACTGAGAACATCGCCAGACCCAGCTGTAGATAGGCCTGGATTGCCCGTTGTATTAATATAACCAATTGAATTATTTGAAATTAAAGTTGGAGAATATTTAGTTATTAAAACCCCTGAACTCATTGATGAAAAGCTATTTATATTCATTATTAAGTCTTCTTTTAGCTTTTCAGATGTAATACCCATTAAATTGCTAAATTCACCAATATGTGGTGTAAAGATGCAATTTGAAGGCATACAATTAAATAAGCTTTTATCATTATAAAATGGTCTAAGGCCATCGGCATCTATAACTATTGGTTTTTCTATTTTTCGATATAATAACTCTAGTAAATCAACGGTATCTTGATTCGAGCCAAGCCCAGGTCCAACTAATATAGTATCCGCCCAATCACTCTCGTCCATTATTTGATTATAATTTGATTTAGAAAAATAACCTAATCCCCTATCCTCGCATGTTATAGTCATGCCTTCAGTAATCTTTTTTTCATAAATATCATTTATTGAAGCCGGCGCAAAAGTCTTTGTAAGTCCAGCACCAGCTCGTAACGTAGCTATCGTAGATAAATAGGCCGCGCCCGTCATTCCTTTTGATCCAGCTAAAATAAGAACCTTCCCTTGCTTATATTTGTGTGTATCTCTTTCTAAGGGTTTGATTATATCAGAGACAAAGTCAGCTTTTAATGATTCCCATTTAATTCCATTTAACTTATTAATTATATTTGGGAAACCAATATCAGCTGAGGTAACTACTCCGCTATAAGTTTTACCAGGCTCAAGACACATTCCAATTTTTGGATACCCCATTGTTATAGTGTAGTCTGCCCTAACAGCATCCCTAACTATCATTCCATTATCGCTATTAATTCCTGTTGCAATATCGCAAGATAAAATAAGGGGATTTTGATTTACCCAATGAACCCATGGCGATAAATAATTATTTATTTCCCCAACAAACCCTATACCAAGTATAGAATCAATAATAAGATCATAAATATTTTCTTTTGAGGGAGGTTTATTATTAGTAACTATAGAAGTTTTCTGATTTATACATTTTTTATAATAGAATAGAGAATCTTTGGATAACTCATTTTTTTCATAAAGTGAAAAAATGGTTATTTTATAACCCAAATCACTTAAATAATAACCAGCTGCAAACCCATCACCTCCATTATTACCTTTTCCCGTAACAATGGCAATAGTTTTTATAGTTGTTAAGCGGGAATTATTATCAATATAATTAGCTATATATTTACCTGCCTCCCCCATTAGCGTTCTAGCTGGAATATTATAGTTATTGATAGTTTTTTTATCTAGTTCAAAGGCTTGATTTTTTGATAGAATATTATTCATAATAAAATTATCGCCATAGCAATCGCATAGTCAGATTCATGCGAAATGGAAATTTTCAATTCTTTGAATGAAATACCTTCTATTGCTTTAATATATGGAGCTCCATTATCCATTGAAAGTATTTCTATTTTATTAAATTCTAATGATTGTATTTGGTTGGTTGAATAAAGGCATTTCTTTATTGATTCTTTTGCAGCAAAACGGCCAGCAAAATGAATTGCTGGATTTGCTTTCGATAGACAATATGATGATTCATTGGTAGTAAAAATTCTTTTAATGAATCTATCTTTTTGCCTATCAAGCAATAATTGAATACGCTCAACTTGAACAATATCCGTTCCAATGAAAAAATTAGTCGTTATTTAATTCCTTAACAATGCCAACAATTTCATAAATATCATTCACATCCCAATCCGCCCCTGATTCTTTAGTCCCAAATGTATCACCATATCTAGCAAAAATAGTTTTCATACCTATTTGCTTAGCGCCTACTACATCTCGGTCAGGCCAATCACCTATCATTAATACTTCATCGGGTTGAGCATTTATTTTTTTTAGAGCCATCTTAAATGGCTCAGGTGATGGCTTTCTCACTCCAGTATCGTCAAAAGTTAATACTGGATCGAATACATGATGGAGGTTCAAATAATATAATCTCATCCACGCTTCTCGACTTGGTGCATCGGAAACAACGGCAAGTTGAATTTGAATTTTTAATAATTCGATTAGGGTTTTGTTTACATTTGGGTACACAAGCAAAGTGGCTTCACGTGCTCTTCGGTAAGCAACAACACCAGCAGCAAGAATTTTATTACTGACCTCTCCTGTGGTTTGTTTTAGATAGTCATCAAAAACCTGTTGATTTTCCCATCCAGTAGAAGCATATAAATCCATAATATCCTTATACGCCTTATCTTCGTCAACTTGCAACCCTGCTTCATTCATAGCAGTTATAGCAGCTTTCACTGCAAATTGCTTCATTTTAACAAAATCAAGAAGGGTATTATCTAGGTCGAAAATTATTGCTTTAATCATAATCGGTTAAATCAAAGATTTATTTGACATATTTTTGAGGGTTTTTGACTTTATCGATTTCATACTCAGCCATTTTTCTCCAAGAACGATCCCCTCTGGCTTTCTCAAATGCATTTAATGCACCAGCTTTATTTCCTTGGCCATTGCACCATTCAGCAATACCAAGCTCAAACCATGCACCACCAAAGCGATTTTTAATCTCTGTGCTTTTCCGGGCAGCTTCTAATGCTAAATCGCAGTCACCATTCATATTGTGAGCGCCAGATAGACGAAAATAACTCATTGCATCTCTCTCGTTTAAAGCAACTGCCATCTCTAAGCTTGAAATAGCTTGATTCCAATTTTCTTCCTCTGAATAAATAACTCCAAGATTTGCATATCCTTTTGAATAATTGGGATTTACAGTGGTCGCCATTTTTAGCGTTTGCTTAGCTTTTTCATAGTCTTTTTTCTGAATATGAATATCGCCCATTGCTCCATATGCTTTATCGTAGCCAGGATTAATATCGATAGCTGACTGAAGGGACGCCAACGCTCCTTCAGTGTCATTCATCGAATTTTTAGCTAACCCTAAAGCAAAATATGCTTTATAAAATTGAGGGTTAATCTCAATTGATTTTTCGTATGACTGTACTGCTAAATCTTTATTTCCCATTTTCGACTGAATAACACCAACTTGAAAGTGGGCTTGATAAAACGTATTATCAACACTTAACACCTCATCGTAAGATGAAAGCGCCCCTTCAAGATCACCTCTTTTGTATAATTGATTACCTTTATTAAAGAAATTCTTCGCAACATTTTTTATTGCTGTTAGCGCATTTTTATGATCAGGGTTTATTTTAATTGTTTTATTAAAATAATTTACAGCTTCAACAAAATCCTTATTTCTAAAATGTGTCAATCCCATATTAAATACAGATTCAGGGTATTGTGGAAATTTTTCATAGGCCACCCTAAATGATTCAAAAGCATTATCAATATCGCCATTTTTCATTGATCTAATACCCTTGCTCATAAGAGTATTTAATTCACTTAATCGTTCGAACTCTTGACGAAAATCTTTATTTTCGGGATCTGCATCTATCGCCTCTTTCAAAAGTGACCCTGACTGCTTTAAGTCACCCTTACGCATAGCCACCGTTGCAAGCCCCATATAAGCCGGTGCAAAAGTAGGGTCCATTTCTAACGCACTCTTATAATCAGATTCTGCGCTAACAAGATCTCCTGAATCTAAATTTGATTTTGCGGAAGTATATAGTTCATCTGGAGATTGAGCAAAAACTAAACTGAAAAATATATTTAATATAAAAAAACGAGTTATCATTATTATCTAATCCTTATTATTTTGACTAATTTATGTGCCGAAGGCCGGACTCGAACCGGCACGAGGTCTCCCTCACTGCCCCCTCAAGACAGCGTGTCTACCAGTTCCACCACTTCGGCTAAATATAATTTACATCTATTTTACACTTATTCATTCGAAAGACTTGATTAACTTTAAATAAATTTAATGAATTATTAAAAGGTGAATTTTATTAATTACTATGTTAGGCGATGCTTATATAGAACTTCATAATCATCCATGCATTGGTTGTATAACTTTTTCCAATTGTCTTCTAGCGTAGTATCGCCATATGAATAAGGTTGAAAACCTGTGGTTTTCTCAACTTCGCTATACCAATGCGGCGCCCATATCCCATCGGTATCTCTTTTTCCAGATGGCCAATTAAGCATACGCTTATTGAATCTTATATCTAATTTTTCACACAATTTTCTAAGCATTTTTTCTGGATCAGTTAATACATCCTTTGCGCTTAGGACAATTGGGTATTCATCAGATTCTTTTTTTATTTTATTAAATATCATTAACTGTTGATTATAGCCTAACTGCTTATGATCTACTAATTTAAATCGCTTGACATAACTATTAATAACTTCTTTTGGATCTCTTATTAAAAAACAGTTAGAAATATTGTGTATCCAGCTTAAGTCCGAGTAAGGAAAAATATGGTGAGCCATATGTTTTTGATACCACATTATTTTCTTTCTTGGTATTTGAGCTGTTAATTCGTTAGAAATATTATTCCAATCAGATGATTGTGATTTAAGTATTTCTTCTCTTGCAGGGTGATTTTCTCCGCTTTCATTTAAAAAATAGGCATAAAAAGGTTCATCGGTTACATGGCAATCACCGCGACTTTCAAATGACCGCATAAGCGCTGTTGAAATATTTCGCGGCCCAGACCACATAGCTATGGTTAATCCCGTATTCATAATGTTATGAAAAAAGTTGATCCTTATAGTGATTTTGCAGCTTTTTTGTATATTCGCCTCTTTGTCCTGCGCTTATTTGCCTGCCATCAATTTCAATTACTGGAATAAGTCCAGCAAAAGTTCCAGTCACAAATACCTCATCAGCCGTATAGACATCATCAATCGAAAAATTCTTTTCAAAAATAGAAATACTATTTTCCTTACATAAATCAATCACTACAGATCTCGTTATACCCTTTAAACAATATTTACCAGTCGATGTCCATACTTCTCCGTTTCTGACTATAAAAAAATTTGTAGAGTTACAAGTACTTACATATCCATTAGGGTCAAACATCAGGCCTTCATCTGCGCCTTTTTTTTCAGCTTCAATGCAAGCTGCAATACAATTATGCTTACTTAATGAATTAATGTTTGGATTCTGGACACGGTAATCACGTATAGTTTCTACAGTCGCAAGTTTTATACCAACTTCAGAAACAGATTGATCCGCAACTTTATATTCGGGTATAATGACTATTGTAGGATTACCTATCGTTGCCTTTGGGTGTTGATATGGAGTTTTTTTTAACCCACGAGAAATAATTAATCGAATATGTACATCAGACTCCATCTTATTTATATCTAATGTTTGTTGAATTGCTTCTTCAAGCTCTTCAGAGCTCATATTGATGGATAGCGAAAGCAGATTTGCCCCAGCATACAGTCTCTCCAAATGTTCTTTGAGGTGCAATAACTTTCCTTCGTTTAATCTAATTCCTTCCCAAACGCCATCACCTAATAAGAAGCCGCTATCTAATACCGATATAGTGGCTTCAGATCGGTGAAAAAAGTCACCATTAATATAGATTTGAATATCCTCGTTTCTTGGATCTTCATAATAATCGTGAGTGGTAGGCATACAGCTGAATTAAAAAAAAGTTAATGAATAATGATTAGTCTTTAACTTTATCCTCCTGTAAAGGCAGTGTAGGTAGCGACAAGTTTTCAGTTGATGGAGCCAAAGATCCATCTTGCTGCGCATCCTCAACTACGGAACCTGCAGCACTTGATCCTGGTGAAGAAATTAGACTGATCAATAACGCCAATCCCATAAACATAGCTGCTAGATAAGTTGTTATTTTACTTAGAGCGTTCCCTGCGCTTCTTCCTCCAAATATTGCATTGGTAGTTTGACTGCCAGAGATACCAGATAGACCGCCACCTTGACTCGCTTGCATTAGAACTACGGTAATTAATAAAATACTAATTATTGCATGTAGGGTTATTAAAAAACTAATCATTAAGACCTCTCAATTATTTTATGTTATATTTTTTATTATTTGACAAAAACTCTCTGAGTTCAGACTTGCACCACCAATTAAAAAACCATCAACATGGTCAATATTAATTAATGATAAGGCATTATCTGCAGTTACAGATCCACCATATAAAGTAGGAATATTATTGTCAAAAATAGATTTCAATGTTTTTTTAATTAATTTATGTGCTTCTAAAATTTGATTCTCTTCAGCTGTTTGTCCAGTACCTATAGCCCAGACAGGTTCGTATGCTACTATGATATTATGATGTTCATTTTGTTCAATATTTTCAAAAGCTGCAGTTAATTGCCTCTTTAAAACCAAGGCAGTTTCATCATCCTGTCTCTCTTGCAAGGTTTCACCAATACAAACAATAGGTTTTAATTTAGCATTAAGCGCATGAAGAATTTTATCATTTATTTGGCTGTCATTCTCATGATAAAATTGCCTTCTTTCTGAATGACCTATAATAACATAATGCGCATTTAACGATTGCAACATTGAAGCAGAAATCTCTCCCGTATAAGCACCGCTTTCTTTATCAGAAATATTCTGCCCGCCAACAGCATATTGTGCATCTCTAAGCTTATCACATATCGAAGGAAGTGAGATAAAAGAAGGAAAAAAGATAACCTTGGCATCTGTTGATTTGGATTGATTTAAAATTTCTTCTAAAAGAGCATGGCTTTCAAGTAGAGTTAAATTCATTTTCCAGTTAGCTGCAACAATTGGTTTCATCTTAATTAAACCTCTAAAGCAAATATTGCTGGTAAATTTTTTCCTGAAAGCAACTCAATTGAGGCGCCCCCACCTGTTGATAGATGTGTCATTTTATTATCTAAATTAAATTTTCTTAACGCTGAAGCAGTATCGCCTCCACCAATTATACTGATTAATCCTCCTTCAGTGCAAGAAGCTATGTGCTTCGCAAGCGACTTAGTGCCATTATCAAAATTATCTAATTCAAATACACCCATTGGTCCATTCCATATCACAGTTTTTGAGTTAGATATTAGGCTTGAAAATGAATCAATGGTTTTAGGGCCTATATCCAATCCCATTTGACCCTTTGGAATCTTTGTTATATCATAGACTTTAGAGCTCGTGCTCTTTTTTAATGATTTAGAACACACAACATCTTTTGGAAGAAAAATATTTTTTTTCTTTTTTGCTTTTTCGATCAATTGTCTAGCAGAAGAAATTTTTGATTCATCAATAATAGAATTGCCAATATCCAGACCTCTTGCTTTTAGCAAGGTGAAGGCCATCCCACCTCCAATTAATATTTGATCGGCTATACCTATATAATGATCAATTAAGCCTACCTTGGTATTTATTTTAGCTCCTCCCAAAAGTAAGGTTATTGGACGAGGTGGTTTTGATAATATTTTTGAAAGAAAGTTCAACTCTTTTTCAAAGAGAAAGCCGATTCCTTTTCTAGAAAAATTCTTTGCAATACCTACATTTGAAGCGTGTGAACGATGCGCCATTCCAAAGGCATCATTAATAAAAATATCACCATGCTTAGCTAGTAAGGCGCAAAAATCAGCATTATTAGTAGTTTCATCTTCATGAAATCTTAGGTTTTCTAGCATATGGATCTCGCCAGGCTTTAAACCTAATGTAACATTATGAGAATCCTCAGATATGCAATCATCAGAAAATTTAATGGGCATCTCAAGGCAATCAGCCAACGATTCACCAATCGGCATTAAACTTAGATTTGGATCGTATTTACCATTTGGGCGACCTAGGTGAGACATGATGATAATTTTTGCACCAGCATCCAAACAATACTTAATAGTCGGCAATGTTTGTTTTATCCGAAAATCATCAATAACTCGATTATTTTCTAAGGGCACATTGTAATCAACTCTTAGAAGTACTCTTTTATTTTTCAGATCAAAGGTTTTAAGGGTTTTTATCATTAATTTTTAGTAAGAAAACTACCGGTGTTTATATCAAGAAAATATTCCGCATTGGTTGTAGGTGTGAATTTACACATAAATATATACAAACGGACTAATATGAACGTTAATTTTCAATATGTCAAAAGACGCTAAAGCATCAATTAGTTTTCAAGATTTAATGCTTCATAGAATCCATGAGATTCTATTAGTCGCTAGTCCATATGATGCATTTATCCTTGAAGAAGATGGTCGGTTGACACAACAAATTCTTTATGAATATCTAGGAATGAATCTTTCTTATGCCCCTAGGGTGTGGCATGCAAAAAATGCTAAAACTGGACTGCAAATGCTGGCGGACCGTAGCTATGATCTTGTGATTGTCATGATGAGAATTGCAGATATGGATCCAATAACGTTCGGGGAGAAGGTAAAGCAAGACTTTCCGGATAAACCCGTCATACTGCTGGCATTTGATGAATCGGAAATATCAACCCTTCCCCAAAAAAGATTACTTAAAACTATCGATAGGGTTTATATATGGTCTGGCAATGCAAATGTTTTTCCAGCAATAATTAAAAATATTGAAGATAGTATGAATCTTGAGAGAGATCATAAGATTGCTAATATCAGATCCATAGTAATGGTGGAAGATAATCCTAGATATTACTCTATTATACTACCACTAATATACAGAACCGCTCTTCGTCATGCGCAAAACCTTATCAATAGAAGTCTTTCCGATACAGATAGGCTATTGCTTTTCAGGGCGCGGCCAAAAATTTTATTGGCTTCAAATTTTGAAGATGCTCTAGCTATATATAAAAAATATAGGAATAATATTTTAGGATTTATATCAGATGTTCAATTTCCTAAATCAGGCACGATTAATCAAAATGCTGGAATAGAATTAGCTGAAATTATACGAGAAAAGGATTCGGATATGCCCATTGTATTGCAATCCACTAATTCTGATCATAAAAGCGCTGCAGAACAAATCAATTCTGCCTTTATTCATAAGAATTCCTCTACATTGATTCAAGACCTAAAAGACTTTATCGTTAATAATTTTGGTTTTGGAGATTTTATTTTTCGTCAACAATCAGGCAAAGAAATTGCTAGAGCAACAACCATTAATGAATTTCAAAATGAACTAATAAAACTTCCTAAAAAATCTCTACAGTATCATGCATCAAAAAATCATTTTTCAAATTGGCTAGCGGTTAGGGGCGAATTTAATCTTTCCTCAAGATTAAGATCTATAAAAGCTAATGAATATAGTAGTTTAGAAGATTTACGTAAAGTTATTATTGAAACATTAGATGATCAGATTGATGAAAATAAAGACACAAAAATTGTGCAATTCAAATCCAAAACAACAAATAAGAAACTAAGCTTTGTTAGGATTTCTACAGGATCATTGGGTGGAAAAGCTAGAGGATTGGCCTTTGCTAATAATCTACTTAAAGATGCAAAATTAAATAAAAAATATGCAGATATAGCTATCCGCGTTCCTAAGGTAGCAGTAATAGGAACTGATGAATTTGATGAATTTATGAGCTCAAACAATCTATGGAAAATTGCATTCAATGAAGACAAGTCAGATAAATCAATTACAAGAGCATTCCTAAAAGGTAGTTTATCAAAATCGCTTCAATCAACATTGCGCAACTACCTATCAAATGTAAAATTTCCTATTGCGGTAAGATCTTCAAGTTTACTTGAAGATTCACAATACCAACCCTTGGCTGGTATGTATTCCACCTTTATGCTTCCCAATGCTGATAAATCAAGATCTACCAGACTAAACGAATTGGAAAAAGCAATAAAGCTTGTATATGCATCGACTTTTCTAAAAGAACCTAAAGCGTTGATAAAAGCATCTGTTCATCATCATGAAGAGGAGAAAATGGCCGTTATTATTATGGAGCTTGTAGGAAATAAACACGAAAATAGATTTTATCCAAGCGCAAGTGGCCTTGCTCAAAGCTTTAACTACTACCCTACTTCATATATGAAGCGAGATGAAGGCGTTGCTTATTTAGCTTTGGGGCTAGGGAGGACAATAGCCGAAGGAGAAAAATCATTACGATTTGCCCCTAAGTATCCCGGAATAATTCCACAATATTATTCAGTCAAATCGACGATCAATAATTCGCAGAATCAATTCTATGCTCTTAATCTAGATAAAGGCGTTAATCTCTTAAAAAATAATCAAAATGAGAATACTTCATCATATGAATTAGATATAGCAGAAAGAGACGGTGAATTATTTTGGGCAGGAAGCGTTATTTCAGATTCAGATAATAAGATTCGCGATAGCTTGAAAGATAAAGGTGTGCGCGTCATTACTTTTCCTTCTTTGCTGAAATGGAAGTCTGCACCAGTTACAGACTTAATTATTGAAATGCTTAATATTGGAGAAGAAGGACTGGGCTGCCCTGTTGAAATAGAGTTCGCAATTAATTTAAATAATCATGATGATAAAAAGCATGAGTTCTGCTTGCTACAGATAAAGCCTATGGTTGTTGGAGGGTTAGATAAAATTCAAATTGAAGAACCCTTAGATAAAAAAGATATTCTCTGCTCAAGCTCAGTGGCGCTGGGAAATGGAATAATAAATGATATAAAAAATATCATCTATATTAATCCGAGCAAATTTGATGCTTCAAAAACAAAGTCTATTGCAAAGGAAATTGAAAAAATTAATCGCCTCATTCTTGATGGTGAAAAATATATATTAATTGGGCCCGGCAGATGGGGCTCATCAGATCCTTGGCTAGGAATTCCTGTTGAATGGGATCAGATATCAAAGGCAAAGGTAATAATTGAGTATGGAATGGAATCTTTCCCCGTAGACCCTTCCTTTGGTAGTCATTTTTTTCAGAATGTAACATCGATGCGAATTGGCTACTTTACCATTAACCATAAAAATAATAAGGATTCACTAGACATCGATTGGATAAACAATCAAACAATTAAAAAATCTACTAAATTTATTGACTGGATTGTACTGGATGATCCATTAATAGTAACTATAGATGGGCAAAATGGAAAGGGTGAGATAATCAAATCTCAAAAAGCCCTAGATGAAAAAATGGATGAACAGGAAACGTCAGGTATATAATTTATTTCTTTTAAACTATTCCCTGATCCATCATAGCATCTGCAACCTTGATAAATCCTGCTATATTTGCACCTTTAACATAATTAGTAAACTCTCCTTCAGATCCATGATCAGTGCAAGCAGAATGGATATTTTTCATAATGTTATGCAGTCTTTCATCAACTTCTTCCCTGGTCCAAGATAGTCGCATAGAGTTTTGGCTCATCTCGAGGCCTGATACAGCAACACCACCAGCGTTTGCTGCTTTTCCTGGCCCAAAAAGAATTTTTTCTTTTAGGAGCAAACTAACCGCATCTGGTTCGGTCGGCATATTTGCACCCTCCGCTACAGCCATACATCCATTCTTAACGAGTTCTTTCGCTTCGTTTTTATTTAGTTCATTTTGAGTAGCGCAAGGTAATGCAACATCACATGAAACTTTCCACGGGCGATCGCCATCTAAATAGTCGGCATTGTATTTATCGGCATATTCTTTGATTCTACCTCTCTTGACATTCTTTAAATCCATCACGAAAGCTAATTTATCAGCATCAATGCCATCTTTATCATACACCGTGCCTCCAGAATCAGATAATGTGACCACCTTACCTCCGAGATCATTCACTTTCTCAGTAGCGTACTGAGCAACATTGCCGGAGCCAGAAATCGCAACGGTTTTCCCTTTAAATGACTCGCCTTTAGTATTGAGCATTTCTTCAGCAAAGTAAACGCACCCATAGCCGGTAGCTTCGGGCCTAATTAAGCTTCCACCCCAGTTCAAGCCTTTTCCGGTTAAGACACCAGTAAATTCATTGCGAATACGCTTATACTGCCCAAACATATATCCAATTTCTCTACCGCCAACTCCAATATCACCAGCAGGAACATCAGTATTGCTACCAATGTGTCTATACAGCTCTGTCATAAAGGATTGACAAAAACTCATTACTTCATTATCAGATTTTCCTTTTGGGTCAAAATCTGATCCACCTTTACCGCC
>CAYLUE010000039.1:0-16071 GCA_964386795.1 uncultured bacterium | reverse complement strand
TTCTGCCTTTGAACCGAGTCTGCGCTCATGCCAATAATGGCAACATTTTTCTTTTCAAAATTTTGGAATTCATCACGGAATCCCTGGCCTTCAGTAGTTCATCCAGGTGTGCTGGCTTTTGGAAAAAACCAAAGTACTACTTTTTTTCCAGTAAAGTTTTTTAATGAGACGTTCTCTCCATTCTGATCAGAAAGAGAAAAATCGGGTGCCTTGTCTCCTACATTTAACATTGTTCCTCCAACATTATTCTAAATTTATTTTTGACCATCGCATTCGTTCATCGGAATTACTAATCATATTATAAACAACTTCTAGGCCTTCTTTTTGCCCATTCCAAGCTAGGGTATTTCTAGCTTCATTGAAATCAACCCATTTGTATTCGATATGCTCTTCAGATAATATTACATCTTTTGAATTGACTTCAATACCAAAAACAGGAACAAGGTTAATCCTGTCCCCTTTCACTTCATAAAATTTACTGATATGGTCTGCGACAAACATACGATATGGATCCAAGCCAGTCTCTTCTTTTAGTTCACGAACCGCAGTCTGCCAGGCCGTTTCTCCTTTTTCAATTTTTCCTGCAACCCCTTGCCAAAGATGTTCATATATCTTATTGTGATTTCTTTTCAAAATCAAAAAGCTAGGGTCATTATCTAAAAGGTTAAATACATAGCAGTCAACGACTCTGGTTATAATCTTTGTCATTTATTTCCTTAAAAATTTTTATCGTTATCGAAGAAGAACAAACTTCTCTGTTGTTTCTTTGGATCCTATTTTCATCCGAAAAAAATAAATACCTGTAGGTGCCAATTCTCCATCAAAACTTCTACCATTCCAAATAAACCTGTCTTTTGTTAACTGTCCATTAAATAGGCGTGCAACTGGACTACCATTAATATTGATGATATCAATTTTAACTTTTTCTTGATTCACCATGGATGCGCTCAATTTAAAATTCACAATTGACGTAGAGGGATTTGGATAAATCAACAAATCACTAGATTCAGGATTAACTATTGAAGAGTCAGAAATTTCAAAATCAGTATTTTTCAATGGCATGATTTTGTATTCATCAAAATTATAATGAACAATTCCATCAATCCTTTTAAATACTGTACCCAATTGAGGATTGGGCCAAGCACCCTCAAACATATATTGATCAATGATTACTTCATTGTTTAATGAGTCAGAAACAAAAAACTGGTTCTTATCATTTAGCGCTGCAGTAACTCGTACATTATTAATTGTCACAAGCATTCCTTCATATATTTCGCCTTCTAGACTGCAGCCATTTGACAATGCGCTCACTTTAATTGTTACAGGGTCAATCTGATTATTTGATGATAAAATAATTGTATTGGATACATTTGCTAATTCGGTTAAGCCATAATACTCTTTTATATCCACTGTTAATTGCACTTGGCTCCCCACCGGTGGTGGTTTATAACCAGTATTAACATATACAAACACACCGGCCCATTCAGTTTTCAATGGATCTTGAATAAAAAAGTTGGAGTACTGTTCATCTGGCCTCACACCAGTCACAATCCCTGTCACCTCAAGGTTTTGACCAACATATTGGGAAGGATAACAATCGTCACCTATACCTTTTTCAGATGAAATCTGTATATCGTAGGGAGTAAAGCCGGTAGTGATCGGAATAGTAATATTCACTAGGTCGGAGCCAGTTTCCCCTTCATTGTCAGTTACGGTAAGAGTAAATGACATCTTGGTTGTGATGCTCACTTCAGGCGCAACAAAGCTTGCTGTTACATTATTTGAATTGGTAATGATAATTAGCGGCCCAGATACCTGCGTCCAATCATAAGAAACAATAGAACCATTCGGGTCATAACTTTTTGTTCCATCTAAAGAAATGATCTCACCAATAATAGCGTTTTGATCCTTACCCGCATGCGCAATAGGGCTGGTTGATGTTTTTGAGGTATATATAATTTTTGCAACGACAGGATAATGATCAGATGCAAAATGAATTGCCTCAGCAATATCATTAGGTACTTGCGTATTGGATCCATCTATTATTGAACGATTATAATGATTTCCATCATTGCCGATCACTGCATAGGAACCTTCTAAAAACTTTAAATTTGGATCTGTCATCGTAAAGTGATCGGAAAATAAAATAAAATCAAATCGATCATCTAATCCTCCCGTAGATCCGCCATCGCCAATCTGATCTGACCGCGTTGATTGAGTGAATTTTAACACATTAGAATTATCATCCCTAACCCATTTCCCAATGGGATCTTCCAAATCAATAGACATACTATCAGCTAAAAGTTTATAGGCGCGCTCATTAGGACTGTAAAGATTTAGATCGCCTGATAAGATATAATGAAAATCTTTATCTTGCTGATTAATATAGGCCTGCAACTGTTTGGCCTCTTCCCAGCGTTGATCTGCATTATCAGAACCCGTACTTGCTTTCAGGTGCGCTGAAAATATGGTGAATGGTGCAACCTGAGGTGCGGCATTTTTTATTGAGAAACTAAATCCGCTAATATCTCTTAGTACGGTAGCGATAGATTTATTTCCAATTAATTCAACTTTTGATTTTCGGAAAATAATTCCATTTTCCATGTCCCTGGAGTTTGAAAGTGGGCCCGATAAAAAGTCTTGAGAGTTTTTATTAAATACTTCATTTAATAAAAGATCGATTCCCCCTTGGTCTTCGATTTCTTGCAGTGCTACTATATCTGGATTGATATAGTCGATTACTTTTTTAAAGTACTGTGCTCTCGCGCCATCATTTGCGCCAAATCGAAGTGAATTATAAGTAACAATTGTAAGGGTATCTTGACTGAAAGAAAGGCTAATCAATACAAAAAATATTGAAAGTCTTGAAATCTGATTAATGATCAATCTACAACCTGGGATACAAATTTAAACTCAAATCCTTTCTCAATAAGAATAGGTATCTCTCGCTCTAAGACTTTCAGTGTATTTGCTTTAACATGGCCGATACCTATAGCAATGCCTTTTTTTCTAGATACATTTACAAGTTTTGAAAACTGTTCAGATATATTATCAATGCTTATATCATTATCCAAAAAAATATGCCTTCTAGCGGTTAGTACACCCACAGAGCGCATCGTTTTCTCTCCAACCGTTTTGGATGATGTTCTGCTATCTAGAAAATATTTATTATTATTTTTTAAAACAGAGGCAACAACACCCATCACTTTGCCATCCGTAGTGGCTTTTGATCCTTGATGATTATTAATTCCAATCGCTTCTGGTATTTCTTTCAAAGCTTCTCTTAGTCTCCATTCGATTTCTTCGCTAGTCATACCTACTTTTAATTTAAATTCATCCTCGCCAGAAGCGGCTACAGAAGACTCCATTGGCATATGAACAATGATTTCTTTTCCGGCCTTCTTTGCTTTTTTGGCAAATGAAGAACTTTGATTATGCCCTGGCAAAACCGCACATGTAATTGGTACTGATAAGGCTAAAAAACCATCGGAAATAGAATCATTGCGATATCCAAAATCATCAATTACTAATACAATAATACCGGTAATATCTTTGATTTCTTTCGTGCTAGGTTGCGTGAAAACGGGTTCTTCAATTTTTTCTACATCTTCAATAGGCCCACGAGTTGCCATGTCTAATTTTCTAAGCGCAGAATAATTACTCATTAATAGGATTATAATGGCAGCAGATAAGACGCCAATAATTTTTTTATATTTTCCTAGATTTTCATTCATGGCAGCCTAAATGATATATCTATAATCTGAGGGACTCCAATATCTTGATCCCCATATTGAAAGCCATATGAAAATGTATAGATTCCAATATTCATTCCAACCCCAGCTAAAATAGATTTTGTATTATTGCTTATCATAGCAGTCGCTCCAGCAAAAAAATTATCCTTTTTAATTGTAGACCCTAGATAGAATAGTGGATTGTCAATCAATTCATTTTTTTCTATAGATAGAAATATTTGACGGTTATTCAAGCGATAACTAGCATGACCAATAAAGCGTTTTGGTAGCGTAGGTCGCTCATATTTGAAATGATTCATTTTCCCTAAATTCAGTGCGGAGCCGGATAAAGTAATTACCTTATTCATTTGCCATGACAATCCAAGGTCCAGTGCATACCCTGAACTATTTTCTTGATAAATCTGCATAGAAATCATTTGCAAAGCTATTCCGTATCTAACATCGCCTTGCGTAAAGCTAGTGGTTGCTTTGGTAGATATGCCATATGCTCCATAATAACCTATGGGCTTTGAAGTTGGGGTATTTGATCGTAGTTCAATATCATTAATGCCTACATATCTGAATTTTAGCCCACTACTAACTGATCGAATTTGACCCTGCCAGTTGAATGATAGGTTCTCTGAATCACCAAACCATTTACCATAGGCAAAAGATAATTCTGGAGACTTACCAACAGCATTTAATAGCGAGGGATTTCTCCATGATGTTTCAATAAAAATTAAATCATAAGCTGAGGATGGTATAGAAATAAATTGCAAACCAGTGCTCATACCTTTTACAATAAAAAATGGCAGAAGAATAGATCTAAAATGAAAAGGCATAGGTAAATACATGTGAAATTCCAGCGGCACCTTCTAAAGTAAAGGCATAATCTAATCGACTGTCCATATCATCAAACAGCGACCAGTCAAGGCCAAGGCCTACTCCCACTCTACCATTTCCAAATCCACCTCTTAAATAATAGTGATCCAAATATTTATATTCAGCTCCAACGCGTGCGGTATAACCTATTAATTCACTACCATTCATGACAATTCCAGCATCGGCTGTAATATATACATTACTATAATCAAAGGTTGTCCCAACGCGATATAAAGTGGGGAATTGTTCAATGTATACTTTTCCTCGCTCAAATATCTTGTCCGTTTTCCATTGATATCTTGAATTCAAATCTTGAATCATTAAGGCTAGATTCGCACCTGATTTTGTTTTAACAAAAATACCAAAATCCATTCCAACGCCCTTGCCAGTCAAATCCATTGAATTGACAGGTAGTTGATGCCGTAAGACCTTAACATTCAAGCCTAAGGATAGCCAGGGAAGCACGGTTTGCGCAAAAGAGACCATATATGCATTTTCTGAGGTTGATAAATTCTTAGTATGCTGTCCAGCTGTATTTCTTCCATCAATATTATCAACTCCTGCTCCAATCCATGAAATCCCAACAGCTGCTGATGGGGGCAGTGGCATAGAAATATTTACCGTCATCAGTTGGCGATCAAGCATTAAAAAATGATTACTAAAACCTGCTTGTGAATTTTTTAAGTGTACAATCGATGCTGGGTTATAGTAAGCCGCAAAGCCTTTATCGATTTCAGCAGTAAACGCGCTACCCATTGCAACCGCCCTTGCCGATGTTCCCATTCGTAGAAATCCACCCGCAAATGATCCTCTTTTCTGTGCTACAGAAAATGGAATAAGAATAGCAAATATAGTTATCGCAATAATTCTTCGCATTATTTCACCACAATAAGTTTTATCCATTCAACTTTTTCATCAAATTCCAAGCGTATAAAATAAACCCCGTTATCAACTATTCTGCCGCTTTCATCTTTTCCATTCCATTTAAAGGATCCTGTGCTTGTTCTTCGGCGATCAAACTCCTTGTGCACTACTTTTTCCATCGCAAAATTGAAAACATCCATTTTTACTACAAATGATATTTTCACATTTATATTGATATGAACATACCCATCGCCTTGAAGTTGATTGTGTTCATAGGGAGAAAATGGGTTAGGATAAGCATATGCTTTTTTTGGATCATAGCTAGTTCGATATATTTGCCAGTTACTTCCTTGGGCATTCATTGCGCGAGCTAGGCCATCCCAAGAACTGATCCAAATTGTAACATCAGAAGAATAAAAAGGACGCTTATCGTATGATACAGCTACAACTTCATCACTGAGAACCTCATCAATCTTATATGTTTCTGTTGAGCCAATTTCAAGTGCTTGTTTTGCGGGTTTATATTTTGCCCATGATTTGGCTATATCTGCTGGGTCATCAATTATCGTTTTCCATAAACCAGACTTTGTAGCAACTAATACGATTGAGTCAGATGCTGTAATATTATATGCTCTCTGACCAATTAGTGTAGAATTCCAAGTATCACCGCCATCAATAGAGTAGCTCACGCCATTCACTTCGCCTTGCTCAGCTAAAACAGTGGCCGCCCAAATAATATTATATCCTTTATATCTTTGCACAGCCAAATCAACAACAAATCCACCTGAAAGACCATCTGTGCTTGGAGTATAGTGAGTCCAGTTGATGCATCCATTGGCCCCTATTAGTCCTCGATTAATTCCATTAGCTGTACCAACCCATACTGTGTCAGAATAACTAATTACTGAAAATGCTTTATGGTTATGATTTCCACCATCGATTGGGTCTCTTGGATTTAGATAAAAATCTTTGAGAATACTGCCGCTAGACGTGGTGATGTAACTTGATTCATCGCACGTATTTAGGATTTGGTCATTATCTTGAGGTAGGGGGACTCGTTGCCATATTTTGGTTAAGGTATTATAACGCCTCAGGCCTCCAGCCCAACTTGTTATATAAATATTATTCCCATTAATGGAAGCATCATATGTTACGTTTGCTTCTTTAACCGTTATTGGAAGACCTCTAAAAAAACGTTTTGCAAATGGGGAAAGTGAATCGGCATCAGTATCAACTAACTGGTTGAAGTATGTCCAGTTTATAGTGTTCCCTGTAGAGTTTGAAGAAAAAATCAATCCATTGCCTACCGTAATATTTTCACCGCTTTTGGCAAAAGCTGCAAATAAAGAATTACCATTAACGGCAAGCGCGGACACTGCTCCATCGGGCGTAGAGGTTGACTCTTGACCTTCTTGAATATCCTTATTTGAAGTCAACGTATAAATTGAGGAGGTGTCTCTTAATACAGCTAAACCAGTTCCAGTGCCAAGCCATAACAATGTATCAGATTGTGGTTCAATATCGCCAATGATATTTGTTTTTAAGCCGCGATGTGCGCTACTATCAAAATTAATAGATTTCATTTTGTAATATTGAGGGAGCATATTTTGACCAAGCAATAAAGAGGAAAACGCTAATATGGTAACAAATTTTTTCATTTAACAACTATCGTTCTTTTAACAGTGTCGCTATATGCATTAGAAAGGTCTTGCGCCTCAAAAATCCAATCATATGTTCCTTGTAAAGCTGTTTCAGAAATAGAGATCGTCCGAGAAAAAGTTCCATCTCCTTTTTGCAAATCACCCGATCCATTAGAGCCGCCGCCATCATCCAGCAGAAGAATGGGGTTCCCGCTATTCATCATTGAGTCTAGCCCAACATGATATGATCTAAAAAATACTCTTTTTATATCGTCCAACCCATTTGCATCTGAAGCAGATGCAGTAACAGAAAATTTTACTGTATTCATAATATTTGGGTCCGCATTGGAAGATGGCCTATCAACGCTTTTCGGCAATATAACAGTTCCTATCTTTGGATGAATATTCCCTAAAATAAATGGATTTAAATCGGATTCAATAAATCTATTATTATATGTTCCTAGTACAGATAAAAATACTGAATCTTTAGCGCCGCTTGGAATAATATTTGAAATTATTGAGTTTGAATTTGGAATCCTTCGAGAAAAAATATTATCATTTGAAAGTATATCCCCCATCGTTCCATCATCAAATAATTTTAAAGTATCATTTGTATTTTGCTGATCAATACCCTTCCATAATACCTCAACCGAATCAAGTGAAGTATTCATATAGGTATTATTTACCATCGCCGAAACAAATAGCTTATTCGAACCTTGAAGATAATTAAAATTAACATCTGCAATTGGAAAGGGTTCTTTGCTTGATTGCGGCTCCTCACAACTAATAAATAGCAACCACAGACCAATAATTGAACTTAATGGATATATTTTATTTATCATTTTTATTATAAATATGGTTTACTAATAAGGTTCCAACTTGATACAGTCCTTCAGGGGAACAATTCTGAACAATATCATTATGGGTATGGTGAAAATTGACTGTTTCATTTGGATAGTCGAAATCAATAATATCAATGGCTGGTATTCCTGCAATCTCATATAGCGGGACATGATCATCAAAAATTGTGTCCTTTGCCTGCTTCTTAAAAGCGCTGAGGCCCAGTTTTTCTGATAATTCCCATAATTCTAAAACTAGCGATGCGTTTTGCTGGTATGAAATTCTTTCTATAAAAAATTGAGGTTGCCTATCAGCAATCATATCAATATTAATCGCATATTCAGGGTATTGTATTGGCAGATTGCGTGCAAAATACTGCGAACCTTTACAGTAGGTCCATGAATCTCCAGGTACGCCATAATCCTCTGCATCAAATAAAACCAAACTTATACCAATCGGTGGAGGGTTATCTTTTAAAATATGTGCTAATTCTAAAATCACTGCAACGCCACTAGCGCCATCATTTGCGCCTAAGATCGGTGTATTCTTTCTCATAATACTACCAGTATCAGCCCATGGCCTAGTATCCCAATGAGCAGAAATCATAATTTGCTTTGAAGATGCTGAGTTAAATTGAGCAATAACATTATTCATTGACACTTTTATTCCTGTTCGCGGCATTTCATCTTCAAATGATTGTGTAAAGACTGTATCTGCAAGGCTTTTGAGTGTTTTTAAGTAATAATTGAGAGCATTTTTATGTCCTTCAGATCCTGGATTACGTGGCCCAAAATTGCATTGCTCAACTAAATACTGAAAAGCATTTTCTCCACTAAAAAGTGGGGTTTTTGGTTGACAGCCGGCCAAAGCAATCATTAACAGAAATGTGCTATAATTAAATTTTTTCATTATCCTCTGATAGCCAAATTAACATCAAATCCAAAATCCCTATCTACTTTTTTACCTGTGTGCTTAGAATCATTCTCTCGATATTCCCACACCATACTACCGCTCACTGATTTTGAAAAAGAATAAGTTAAGCGAAGACCTGATTTCCAGCTTGATGTAAAAGTAGTTTCAGCAAATTTTGTCGCTTCTTGAGCTTTTTGTAATGTTCTATTTTTATTCATATCAAAATTGAATGTGAAATTAACCTGATTATTTACCTTATAATTATCAAAAAATGGCACCGGAATACTAAAACCTCCTTTATGTGCATAATTTGCAGATAAAAGGTATGACTGGTCATTAAAAATCTTTTGCCCACCATTTGCTGTGATTTCTTTTGATAATGTTCGATTATGTCTCATATTTAGTGAAACACCTTTCTTTAATGCAACAGTTGCCCCTATCAATGGTGTAAAGTTCATATTCACTCGAGAAGTTCTCTGATTATCGCTATAATTGGAAATGAAATCATCGATTGCAAAAAAGGAGATTGGTGGCCCAGCAAATTGATCAAACTGCCAGGATCTGCTTTCTTTTCCAGTAGTTGCATGATCAAAACTAAGCGAATTTACATATTTACTTATAAATTTATTTCGTTCTAAGCCGGTAAGCCTAACCGACCAGCCGACAAAAGGAAACCCATTTTCTAAAAACGATCCATAGGAAAGATAATCTCTGGAAACCGATCTTTGCTCTAAGCCAGAACCTCTTAAATTACTCGACACATTTTGCGCATAATTAAATGAGATATTTATCATGCGAGTTAAACTTAATCCTGAGCGTATAGAAAAATCTCTTTTTCTGTCAAAATTGCCAGTATTAGAACCGACTTGGCTTGAATGATTCAATCCGTGATCTCTTTCCATTCCCAGTCTATATGCAAAAGGAGCTTCTCCAATAACACCTAAGCCAGTTTTATTAAAATTCTCATTATAGGAAATATTTACCGGGCTAAACTTTTTTGTAATATTATACATTGATTTTAAAACCTTATTGTCCTTCTTCTTTTCTTTGTCTTTAGATGATTTATCATCATTTTGTTGCGATGATACATCAAAGCCGCTGTCTTCTTCAGAAATAGGCTTTCCTGGTGTACGTCTACGAGATCTGGTGGAAGTATTTCGTGTCGGCTTTTGTACTGCACTTCCTCTCGAATTAGAAGGCTTATAAAAAAGCTCAACTAACCTAGTTGGCGATAAAGTGACCCCAGAAGACAATCTTAATTGGCTAGAGATATTTGAACCTTCTATATTTTTATCGCGAGATTTATTCCATCGATAATTTGAAGAATAACTGAAAGAAGGTTTTAGCCAATCAAAAAGTGCGGGAGAAAAAGATGAATTGAAATTTTCAGTGATATCAGAAATAAATCCAACGTCACCTTTCATAATCGAATTAATTTGATAGCCTCTTGAATCGGTCATATTGCTATTAATTGATCGATTATATTTTGTTGAAATAATTTCTGTCAACTTGTAATCCATGTTATAAGATTGATTGAGGCCAAAATTATAATCATCGGGGGATTTTTCACCTCTTCTAGGTGTTCTTTGGGAAAGCTGCTCGTTATAATTTACCGAAGCATTCACTGCTGTTGGCGTATAGTATAGATGCGTTTTCCCAATTTTTTCACCAATCCATGGAACTGATGACATCCATTTAAGGGGCATGACATAATTATTCCTTCCAAATGGTAGGGCATAGCTAAGACCACCTGAATAGGTTTCGTTTAATATTTCCTTTTGTATTTCATTCGAAGCAGATCGGCGATTTAAGCTAAATCTGGTTTTTAAACGATCTAACGTATATTTTATAATCTTGTTATCAGATTTTGAAGTTTTTGAAGCCGATACAGTCATACTCATAGAATTGTTGATATTCAAAATGGAGTCAGGTGGAGAAGATTGATCTACTAATACATCTTGGCCCGGAAAGAATTTTGGCTTATTGATTGCATTGGCAAAGTTTGTAGATACGGGTATTTTTATACCCCACTCAGATGGAAGAAGCCTATCAAGGTTAAAACCAGCATTAATATTTAGACTTTCATTTGACTGATTTGATCCCAGTCTTTTTTGTAGCATATGAAAGTCAGCATCTTGGCGCCTATAGGCAACTGATGTATTTATTAAATCAGCAAGATTAAAACGGCTCTGCAATCGCATAGATACACCCTTATCTCTCTTTACTCCGCTTAACCTTAATTCATCTAACCATACCTCACCCGAAATTGGGATATTGGATAAATTCTTCACCCCCACAACAAAAAATTGGATTCGATTTAAAGAAGGCTGCCCTTTTACTTTAATTGATTTTCCAGTTTCAATTCCTAGCTCATCTGTAAATAGATACTCTTTAATATTTGTAGAATCTTTATAGATATCTGTAGCTAGGTACTTATTCACTGAAGTTGAGTCTTGCAATTTTAAACTAGTAAGCCATTTTAAATCTATATTGATTGAATTACGATTTGTTGATTCATCCCATCCATCATAAACTGGTTGAGAAATCTCATAGTAGTTGTCTCCGAAACCAAAACGCATAAACATTTTTACATCTGTTTTTTCATTTGTTATCCATGGGCTAGATCCATAGATATACATTTTCATTCTGTCATAGGAAAGGTAGCTTTGAGCCCTTTCTCCACTTAAAGACATAAGGGTTTTCATTGCCGCTCCACTCATATTGCCGGGCAATTCATTAAACTTCATGACTAGGGATTGCTCTTTTGATCTAATTTGATTAATCCTGTCAAACTCACCCTGAACACCAGCTGGGGGTTTGTAATTAGCATTATCATCTGTATTAACAACTGATATGGCAAAGATTGAATCAGCATTTTCCTTGCTATATACTTCGCTTGTATCAGATGCAATCCCTAGCTCTTGCCATTCGTTTCCAACTAATTCAATTTTAGCAATATAAATGGTGGTTGGCTTTGTAGTATTGCTTAATCTTAATCGTAAATGATGAATATTATCCCAAGATTTATTATTTAATGGGTTTGTAGTTTCAAAATCAATTAAAGGTATTCTATATAGCTTCCAACCTGTAGGTAGTCCATCTTTTTTTGTTTCTCCAGCTAAATAAGTAGTATCAGAAAGAGCAAATGATTTTGTAAAATAATCATTGGTGCGATCAAGAAATCCGGTTCTATCAAGATCTTCTGTGTCAGGGTATCTACCAGCATCAAGTGCATTTTCTTCGGTACCGTTAATTTTAGTATAATCATTACTTCCTTCTGTATACTCCCAATCATCATCATTTGGATCATTGGAATCAACATCATTATTCGCATTAATCATTGTTGCCTCACCAAGAGCAAGATAATCCTTATACGAAGGACCCAAAGGATCTAGGCAGGATCCCCATCCATTTTCAAATTCATCACTACAGCCATCTAAGCCTATATCTTCTTCATCATCCAAAATCCCATCGCCAATCAAACCGCCCACAGGAATATCTTCAGTATTTAATTTTCCATTTCCATCTCTATCTTCACTGATTTGTCCCAGGTCGATTGAAACGGTAGCACCTTCTCCTTGGAGCCAAATTTCAAAGAACTTTGTCTGAGTTTGGTCGTAGTCTCCAGAATGAAAAGGGCTAATTATACCGCTCCATAATGAATCATTTGGAGTATTTTCTTGGTGATCGCGCTTATTATATCTTAATACTAAAATATCGGTAGTTTCGTTTTGTGCTTGTATTGATGTTGATAAATTTGGCCAGATATCTTTTGTACGAATTTGAGCAAAGGGATTAAACCATCTCAATTTTGCCCTTTTCAATTGATCAAGCGGTGCTCCCGTTAAAAGGTCAACTGGAGCAGATGCTTCTCTCCAAAAACGACGAAGTATTGGAATAGAAGTTGTTCTTTTAGAGCCTTCAAAATCATCGATGAATGCAACACCATTTGGATCGCCAGTCGCCTTATTATTGATAGGATTAGGGTTGGGCAAAATTTGAGCAAATTCACCCTCAAATGAAATTCCTGATGGCTTATCCGTATCAATAATTGGCATTTTATCTAATGTCCGTGTAATGGCTGGTAAGTCCTTTTTGAATCTTCCATTCAATCCAAACATAAAATTTCTCATTGGCTCATAGCCAACCTCAACCTTTTCATTCATGATAGATTGATTATAATAAAGGGCGGTGCCACCAATAAATGAATTTTCTCCAAAATCCATTTGAGATCTAATCCCCAAAATAGTTTTTTTATCAAAATTAACATATTGATGTCGATCGTATGTCACATCAAGCTGTGCATTTGGGTCAATACTATCGGATAAAATGATTGTTCCGCTAAAGTAATCAACCTGATAATCTATCCCTCTCTTTAAGGGAACTCCGCCCCTGGTAACTTGCTCACTTCCCTCTACAATCATAAACCCTAGATTAATTGTTGAGCTTTGATTAGAATAATCGACCTCAATAGTAAATCTGCTATCATTGCTGATTTGTGTACGCTGAGTTGATAAATACATCTTTCCCTCACCTAAAGATCCCTTTAGCCCATTGGCTTTGTTGCCATCAGGAACAGTATCTGCTGCAAAAGGATGAAATGCTGGTAAAAATAATTCTCCATCCATTAGGTTGATTATATTGGGGTTAGTCAAATCAATTTTTTGATCAGCTGTTCGTATACCACTCTCATTTAAGCTATCTAACCCAAATAAAGTAATGTACGGGTTACCTTGAGTATCAAGATGACTTGGAACCGTTAAGCGATCATTAATAATCCTTAATTCAAACCCTTCTTTGTTGATATTATTTGTTCCAAGGTAATAAACATTCTTAAACATCAAAGGCCAGACGGGATGGCTAGGGCTAAGATTCCTAGGCTTTAACATTTTCAATTTTAATGCATCATTGGTTGAAGTTATTCCCTCTCCAACAATAGAAAGTGTATCCCCTGTTATGCGATCTGCAATAACATAAGTACATCCTATCACTTCATCCGTAGCCTTTTGCCTCAAACGAATAAAACCTAAATCCTCACTTAAGGTGTAGTCTTGACCTTGCTCTAATCGCTTATAATTTCCAGTCTGGTCATTGCTTTCTTCTGGGTTTTCTAAGTCTGCAAATGCAGTTCCTGGGTTTGTTTCTGAATTGGTTGATTGATCTAGTTGATATAGTTCAAAATTGCGAATGACTATATTACCGATTTGATGCAAACCCTCTTTAAGAGGATAAAATGGAGGAATTTGAACTGGCACCCCACTTAGAGAAGTGGTAGCACCATTCCGAAACCATTCATGAATAAAGAAGTACTGGTTTTGTATATAACTGTAATCTTTGATTTGCTGGGTTTGAGATTCACTTGTTCCTTTATATTGTTCTGATTTTTTTTCTGTATTGACAACTGATGCTATAGCCGTGACAGCCATTGGGCCGAATTTTGACGTTGTTTTTACCCCAAATAACCCTTGATGACTGGCAGAGCCCATAAGAGATTGTGATCCTGGAAGCGATAATGATACATTTCCTGCATCAACCGATTGTATAATATCATCTTCTTTTCCTTTGTAGTTAATGCGTATGTTGTTCTCCCAATTGAAATCTCTCTCTGAATCATGATCAACATTAACGGAAATTCTTTCACCTACTTTCCCTTCAACGCTAATTCGTTGCATTTGGTCAAATTTTAAATGCGTGTTTCTTGTTTCACTTACTTTTGATCGTATAAGTTCTTGGTCTTGAAAAACAAGGTTGCCTTTAACCGTTACATTTCCTCTAGCAGATAAGGATACTCTGCCTAATTGACCAACATCCATACCAATAACCTCTATGCCGCGGCCTCTATTGTCTAATAAAAATTGTGACTGAGAGGCGATAGCCTTTGACGTGTCATTAATGGCTTTTATTAATGCCGTTTTTCTATTCAATTGTATTTTTTTATTTACATACCACTCCAAGGGAGCTATAAATGGAGTCGAATATGATCGCCCTTGGACTTTGCCTGTAATTTCTATAGTAGACCAGTCTCTTGATATTTTAGTGTTATAAATAACAATAAATGGCAATTTAATGAGATTGCGATTTTGATATTGCGTGGAATCTTGTGGGGCGCTTAATATAAATATTTGCTGCTTAAATGGCCTGATAACGTATCTAGAGGTTGAGTACCAATGCTCTGGTAAATCAAGGGTAGACGTCTCCTGTTGACCATTGATCATAAAAGCGATGGTCACCCATAAGAATATGCTGCTATTTAGGACCTTTTTAATCAAAAGATCCACCTCCTATAATTAATTGTTAACAATGCCTTTTGGCAAGTTTTTCTCGCTTAGTGCGAATTCAATCCGTTAACGTTAAGACTATAGTCAGCTCCTTATATTTCAATACTTTTATGATTTATTTGTTTTTCGAGTAATTTAGAGAAGTTACGTAAAGCTTTACCTCTATGTGAAATACTATTCTTTTCGCCTTTTTTTAGCTCTGCAAAGGTTTTTTTTAATCCCGGGTAGTAAAAAATAGGATCATATCCAAAGCCGTTAGTACCAACTTTTTTATCAAGAATATGTCCATTTACTGATCCTTCGCAGTGAATCTTTTCATCTTTATTCACGTACGCAATTACCGTGCGAAACCTTGCGGTTCTTTCACTAGTATCAATTCCGCTTAATTTAGTAATGACCTTGTTACAGTTTTCTTCAAACGTTGCATTTTCTCCAGCATAACGCGCGGAATACACTCCTGGGTCTCCATTTAATGCATCAATTTCAAGCCCGGTATCATCAGCTAATGCAGGAATTCCAGTTTCCCTAAAAACCGTTTCTGCCTTAATAAAAGCATTTTCCAATAAGGTTGTACCGGTTTCTGGGATATCTCCAATATGAGGAAAATCATTAAGAGTAACTACCTCAATTGGTAAATGAGATAATGCATACTGCATCTCTACAGTTTTTCCCTCATTATGAGTTGCCAAAATTAATTTCAATCAATACCTCGAAAATTGAGGGAGAAACTAATTTATTTTACTCAAACACTCAACAAATTATATATTTGTTAAAATTATCAATTATGAGGCTGAAGATCCACAATCTCCTGATATCCAGCGTGTAATTCCGGACTTCAGTGCACTGCAAGCATTAGTGTAGGTTTGCAGGTTGCATCCGCATACTGGATCATAATCCGTGGGGCATACTGTGAGAGGATTAACT
>CAYLUE010000038.1:0-16193 GCA_964386795.1 uncultured bacterium | reverse complement strand
GGATCAAGTGAAAGAATATATCAAGGCGGGTTTCATTTTGTCGACTTTACAGATGTCAACAACCCTAAAGAAACTGCAATTTATCAGGTACCCGAAGTAGGGTCACACAATCATTGGGTTGAGGGTGATATTCTCTATGCTGGTTATTATTATGGCGGTATACGAGTGCTTGATATTTCAGGAGAATTACTGGGAGACTTATATGCCCAAGGACGGGAAATAGCATTTTTTGAAGGAAGAGACCCTAACGGTAAAATCCCAAATGAGACTAATGTGTGGGGCGTCATTCCTTATAAAGGTCTAATTTATTTTGCAGATCATTATAATGGTCTTTGGGCGGTTAAGCTAGTTGACGATCAGCCTATGGGGACAAATTAATGATTAATTTTACAAAAATATTTCCAATACTATTTTCACTTATTATTGGAATAGGCAATCTCAATGGAGGGGATTATTATATTTATGTCTGCGCTGAATCTGAAGATGAAGTTGCTCTTATCCGTTTTGATGGCAAAAAAGCGCATGTTGAAAAAAGAATTCCTGTTGGGGTTTGGCCTTTAGAAATTGAAGGGCCCCATGGTATCACGGTTGCCCCAGATGGCGAACATTGGTACTTGTCGATGGCCCATGGAATGCCATATGGCCATCTATATAAATATAAAACAGGAACCGACAAATTTATAGAGCGCGTTGAACTTGGCATGTTTCCTGCTACAATGGAAATTTCAAATGCAACCGGCCTGCTTTATGTTGTCAATTTTAATTTGCATGGCGGTCATAGTAAGGCGAGCACAGTTTCAATTGTAGACCCTGATGAAATGATTGAGGTTGAAAGGGTTGAGACAGGAATCATGCCTCATGGTTCCAGAATGCTAAATAATGGTATGAAGCATTATTCTGTTGCTATGATGTCTGGAACACTTTATGAAATTGATGCCATGTCAATGGAATTAACTCGAACACTTTCCACTTCTCCACCAATGAAAAAAGGAGGCCACTCATCGCATAATATGAATTCTATGAATCATTCAAAGATGAAGAATTCCAAAAAGCCTATGGCGATGAAAATGGATCATAAAATGCCACCAGAAAAACCAACGTGGGTTTACCCGCATCCAAACGATGATTTATTATATGTTGTTAATAATGGCACCAATAATGTTGTAGAAGTAGATGTAAAAAAATGGAAGGTTCTTCGAACGTTCAAAACCGATAAGGGTCCTTATAATTGTGAGGTGAGCAAAGATGGAAAATTCCTTGTGGTAACCTATAAAAGCGCAGCTAAAACTGGTGTTTGGGATCTAAGAAAAGGCAAAGAAGTCGCCAAGTTTAACAATACTCGCAAAGTAACACATGGGGTATCTATTTCACCTGATAGCAGGTATGCTTTTGTATCAGTTGAGGGTGTAGGAAAAGAACCTGGCGCAGTTGAGATTTTTGATTTACAAAAGCTAAAAGCTGTTGCGGTAGCTGAGATCGGAAAACAAGCTGGTGGTATCGCTTTTTGGAAAATGACTAATTAGGGATTATTTGCTAAACCCTCTTTCTTTTTTTGTCATTTCGAGTACGATTTTTGTGCTTCCTTTAAAACTTACATGTTGCTCTTTTGTTGCTTTATAGTAATACCATAGAGTTAAGAAGTAAGTAATATGAAACCACCATTCTGAAATTTTACTCTCAGTATATAATTTGATAAAATAAACACCATCTATAATAACAGTTGCCATAAATAACATGGTGACCATCATAGTTGGTGGATATAACCTTCTTTTTATCGCAAACATTTTTTTATACAAATCGTTTCCAAGCTCCGGGTGTTGTTCAAGATATTCTCTTACATTAACACCGGTGCCTACGAAAAAAAACATTACAAGAGTTTGGGCAGCAATAAAGATGATGCTAACCATTAGATCAAAAGTAATGCGATGTGTTTGCCAAAAATCAAAATAGTGATTTAGCCCAATTTGGATTAACCCTATTCCTGAAATTGCTACAAGTACATAGCAGAGTATCATAAAAAACCACATTATAAATCCAATCTAAACATTAAAATGAAAAAATATACAATCGCCATCTTGAACCACATATTCTTTACCTTCAAGCTTTGCTAAGCCTGCTTCTTTTACAAGTTTTTCTGAACCCATTTTAATTAAATCATCATATTTGATTATTTCAGCTTTAATAAATCCTTTTTCAAAATCGGTATGAATTTCGGCTGCTGCTATAGGAGCCGTAGAACCCTTTTTTATTGTCCAAGCGCGCACTTCTTTTTCTCCTCCAGTAAAATAGGTCTCCAAATCTAATGATTTAAATGCTTTTCTAATTAATACGTTTAATCCTGGCTCATCCAGATTATATTCACTCAAAAATTCTGCCTGCTCTGTATTATCTAATATGGATATTTCTTGTTCTACTTTTCCACACAGTTTAATTATTTCACCACCGTTTTTTTCTATATTTGCTATCAATGCATCTGAATATGAACTATTTTTATCAGACATTAATTCTTGTTCATTAATATTGGCTACATACATAATTGGCTTCGCTGTCAATAGAAATAGATCTTTAATGCATTTAAAATCTTTGTTGTTTGATATAAAATTTCTTACAGGGTTTCCATTATCGCAGAACTCTTTCAATTGCCTTACTATCTCAACATTGACCAATATGCTCTTATCAGATTTTGATAATTTTTCTAAACGAACTAAGCTTTTATCTATGGTATTTAAATCAGCAAGTAGCAATTCTGTTTCAATCAATTCTATGTCGCGTATAGGGTCAATAGTCTCTTCAACGTGAGATATGTTACCATCTTCAAAACAACGCACAATATGAATAATTGCGTCAACTTGCCTAATTTGACCTAAAAATTGATTTCCAAGACCCTCACCTGTACTTGCTCCCTTTACTAGACCTGCGATATCAGTAAATTCAACAGTAGCTGGCGTAACCACTTCTGGGTTGTAAATCTTTTCTAAGATATCTAGTCTTGAATCAGGAAGGGGGACTATTCCAACATGTGGTTCAATAGTACAAAAAGGATAGTTTTCTGCTGGAACAGATGAAGAGGTTAAAGCATTAAAAATTGTTGATTTACCTACATTTGGCAGACCAATTATTCCGCAAGTTAGAGACATATAATTTTATATTTAATATATATTAAAAGGGATCAACAGAAGGATCTTGCCCATAGTCCCAAGTAAGGCTTTCAAAAAGACCTACTTGAAGATCTTTAGCAAAATAAATTGCTTTATTTTTTACTTTTAGCACTGCATCTCCCCAAACCATGTGTGTGGGTCTAGTGATGAATTTTTTTATATCAATATGATATGTAATTTTTTTATGATAGGGACGAACCTGTCCTTTAAACTTTAAATCTTTTACACCAAGTGCACGCCCTTTTCCTTTACCACCGGTCCAAGTTAAAAAGAAACCAAGAAGTTGCCAAAAACCATCAAGGCCTAAACATCCCGGCATTACAGGATCCTTTTTAAAATGACATTCAAAAAACCAAAGCGATTTATCTATGCTTAGCTCAGCTTCTATTTCACCCTTTCCATAGGCTCCCCCCTCATCAGAAATATTGATGATTTTATCCATCATTAACATTGGAGGCATTGGAAGTTTACCATCAAGATTTTCAAATAATTTTCCAATTCCACTATTTAACAAATCTTTTTTAGAAAATTGTTTTTTTCTAATCATATTTTAATCCACTTAGTTGGTTAAATTTACTTTTAAAATATATTAAAGAAGACATTGTTTTGTAATTCGTTTTTTCATCACTTTTTTCATTAAATTTTAATTTGAATAAAGGAGAAAATATGTCAGAATGGGTTTTATTGTTAGGGGGGTCTACGGGTCATGGTGCAGCAACAGCTAAACGATTAGCTAAAGATGGCTATGGAATCATTGCATTTCATTTTGATCGAGGTGAAGCAAAAAAAATAGCTGAAGAAACAATCGATGAAGTAAAAAGCTTAACGGATGGTCGTTGTCATTACTTTAATACTAATGCAGCCTCAGAAGAAGCCATGGATTCATTTATACCGCAAATAAAAGAAATAACAAATGGGTCACACTTAAAGCTTCTACTTCACTCTATTGCGTTTGGTACGACCACCAATTTTTTTGGTGATAAGCCAGTCACTCAGAGACAAATGGATATGACCGTTCATGTTATGGGTAATTCACTTTTATATTGGACTCAAAAACTTTACAACGAACAACTCTTAGGTTCTGGCTCAAGAATAATAGGCTTAACAAGCGAAGGTAATTATTTAGCAATGGAAGGCTATGGCCCTGTCAGTGTTGCTAAAGTTGCAATGGAGGCTATTATTAGACAAATCGGCTGGGAGCTTGGCCAGTTTGGTATTACAGCAAACTCTGTTCAGGCTGGAGTTACGCCTACAAGAGCATTAACAAAAATTAATGACAGGTGGGAAGAGTGGGTGGAAAACACAAAAAAAAGAAACCCAATGCGAAGAACTACTACCCCAGAGGATGTAGCAGGAACGATATCTATGTTATTAAAGCCCGATGCTGATTTTATTAATTGTTCAGTAATTTATTGTGATGGTGGAGAGCACCGATCTGGTACAATATAGATTAAGATTCAGAATTTTCTAATTCAGATCGTTGTTTTATTATATCTAATAAATCGAAATTCTCTTTAGTTGGCTGAAGCTGAAAACATTTTTCTGCTTCCTTAAGGGCATAGTCCCACCAGCCTTTTTTAGTATACATTAGCGATAAATTATAGTGCGCTTTACTTAAGGATTGATAATCCTCTCGATTGAGATTATTCAAAGATGCAGGGTAAAGTCGCGTTACTTCTTTAAATTCAAGGATAGCTTCTTCAACCAACCCTTTTTTTGCATACCACTCTCCAAGCTCTAGGTGGCGTTGTGGATCATCTTTGCAGCTACTTATAAATACCAATGTAGCTGCCAAGAATAAAGCTTTAAATATAATTGAGTACTTCATATATGATGTCAATTTCAGATTGGAATGTCCAAAAAAGCAAAGCATTTATACACGCTAATCAAAAAATAATTTTATTATATTTTTTATTGATCTTCATTTGTTAAAACTAGGCGCTTCCGCCTTGAGCAGACAAATTAGAAATCTCAATTCCATATGAACCAATAGCAAGCTCCCACATTTGCTCGTCACTATTATTAAATACAAAATCAGAAGATGTTTCCTGAATAATCCAGTCTCCATTTTCAATTTCAGACTCTAGTTGCCCTGGTGACCAACCTGAATAGCCCATCATAAATTTATATTTACATTTTTTATTTGATTGAACCATTTTCACTGAATCAATATGGCTTGACATAAATAAATTATCTGAAATTTTAACGGAGTTATTAATCATAATGTTCTTATCATGAAGAACAATCCCCCTTTCTGTAGATACCGGCCCACCAAAATAGAGCGGCACATGATTATTTACCACAAAATCAATTTTTTTATTTAATTCATTGATGATTTTCAAGCTTAGATCTTTTTCTATCCTTTTATTAATTATTAACCCGATTGCACCATAGCTATTATGTTCGCAAATAAAGATTACAGATTTGTTAAAACGCTCATCTTGCATATGGGGCATGGCTATTACTATTTGATTTAATAAAGTCTTCATTTTCTATAAAAAATATTTAACCAATAATACACCAAACTTTTTTTGTATATAAACCACTAAATCCTTTTTTGATACGGAAAGGAAAATTCGTAACTTCTTGGTCGGCATCAAATTTTCTTATAATTATTAAATAATGAAATCAAATATAGATAAAATAACAATCAAGGGCGCAAGACAGCATAATTTAAAAAATGTTAATGTTGATATATTAAGAAACAAGCTTGTAGTTGTAACGGGACTATCCGGCTCTGGAAAATCATCGCTAGCCTTTGACACTCTTTATGCTGAAGGTCAAAGAAGGTACGTTGAATCGCTTTCTTCGTACGCAAGGCAGTTTTTAGGGTTAATGGAAAAACCTGATATTGACTACATTGAAGGATTGTCTCCTGCAATATCTATTGAACAGAAAGCATCTGCAAGAAATCCTAGATCAACGGTTGGTACGGTTACGGAAATTCATGATTATTTAAGGCTATTATACGCAAATATAGGTAAGCCTCATTGCTGGATATGTAATAGGCCAATACAAAAACAAACTGTGCAGCAAATTGTTGATTCAATCATGAAATTCAAAAAAAATACAAAAATTAATATACTAGCGCCGATAGTGAGAGGACGAAAAGGCGAACACAAAGGTGCCCTTTCTGATGTGAAAAAAGAAGGGTTCTTGCGGGTGCGAATAGATGGGAAAATAAAAAATATTGATGATAAAATTCAGCTAAACAAAAATAAAAAACATACTATTGAAATTGTTGTTGATAGACTAATTCTTGATGAAGATTATATGGATCGTTTAACAGAATCTGTAGAGCTTGCTTTAAAAATTGGTACAGGTATGATTATTATCCATGAATTACCTGATAGTGACCATTTATTCAGTGAGCATTTTTCGTGTCCCCACTGTGAAGTATCCATGGAGGAATTATCAGCCAGAATGTTTTCATTTAATTCTCCCTATGGTGCTTGCTCAAATTGCGACGGCTTGGGTTCTCATATGGATATTGACCCTGAAATGATTATTCCAGATAAAACAAAGTCAATAATTCAAGGAGCTATTTTACCACTTGGTGAGCAGCCAAGGGGAAACTGGTATGGAAGCATATTAAAAAGTCTTTCAAAAAATTATAATTTTAGTTTTACAACACCATGGTATAAGCTCGATCCAAAAATTCGAGAAATACTTTTAGTGGGTACTGGAAGCAAAAAATTAAAAATGCAATATTCATCTGAACGATGGAGCGGTACTTACACCGGTGGATGGGAAGGGGTAATCCCGAATCTTATGCGAAGGTATAAACAAACAAAGTCCAACCATATCCGTGATTGGATAGAACAATTTATGAGCATGAGACCCTGCCCTGATTGCGAGGGGTCTAGGCTAAAGAAAGAATCTAGATCTGTCACCGTTAATAATACGAGCCTAGGAACCCTTTCTTCATACCCAATTAAAGAGATTAAAGATTTTTTTGATCAAATGAAATTAAATGAAATGGATACAGCTATTGCTGACCAGATTATTAAGGAAGTAAAAAAGCGAGTCAGCTTTTTGATAGATGTTGGTCTTGATTATTTAACACTCGATAGATCTGCAACAACTCTTTCAGGAGGGGAAGCACAAAGAATTAGGCTTGCTACACAAATTGGCAGTCAATTAGTAGGTGTTCTTTATATTTTAGATGAACCTTCAATTGGACTTCACCCAAGAGACAATAACCGCTTACTTGGTTCACTAAAAAAACTTAGAGACTTAGGGAATTCTATTATTGTTGTAGAGCATGATCAAGAAACAATGGAAGAGGCTGATCAAATTATAGATATTGGTCCGGGAGCCGGAGAACATGGTGGAGAGATAGTATTTTCAGGCACCCCTAGTGAAATAATCAATTCACCCTCTTCAATTACTGGTCAATATTTATCTGGTAAAAAATCTATCAATGTTCCAAAGAAACGGCGAAAAGGAAACGGTAAAAAAATATTTTTAAAACAGGCTTCAGGAAATAATCTTAGAGAAATTAATACCGCTTTCCCGCTCGAAAAATTTATTGTTGTAACCGGTGTTAGTGGTTCAGGAAAAAGTACTTTAGTAAATGAAACATTATATCCAATTTTGTCAAAAGAATTGAACGGATCCAGGGCATACCCGTTACCTTATAAAGAGGTTGAGGGCTTAGAGTACCTTGACAAAGTGATTGATATAAATCAAAAGCCTATAGGGAGAACACCTCGATCAAATCCCGCCACATACACTGGCGTATTTACGTTTATTAGAGATTTATTTGCCCAATTACCCGAATCAAAAATTAGAGGTTATAAGCCAGGAAGATTTTCATTTAATGTTAAAGGAGGTCGTTGTGAATCTTGTGAAGGTGATGGAATAATTAAGATTGAGATGAATTTTCTTCCAGACGTATATGTTACCTGCGAGGTGTGCAAAGGAGCTCGCTATAACAGAGAAACGCTTGAGATTAAATATAAAAATAAAAATATTGCAGAAATACTCAATATGTCTGTTGAAGAATCACTTAGTTTTTTTACTAATATTCCACAAGTAATGAAAAAACTTACTACATTAAATGATGTTGGCTTGGGATATATTCGATTAGGCCAACAAGCCACTACGCTTTCTGGCGGTGAAGCACAGCGCATTAAGTTGTCAACAGAGCTTTCCAAGTCCAGCCGAGATAAAACCTTTTATATTCTCGATGAACCAACAACGGGTTTACATTTTGAAGATGTAAAATTACTTCTAGGCGTTTTACAAAGACTTGTAGATAAAGGAAATACAGTAGTTGTGATTGAGCATAACCTGGATATCATTAAAAGTGCAGATTGGATAATTGATCTTGGACCTGAGGGCGGTGTTGATGGAGGTGATTTAATTGCTGCTGGAACACCTGAAGAAATAATCAATCAAAAATCATCCTATACTGGAGAATTTCTAAAACAAATAATAAAGAATAAGAAGGCAGCATAATGAAAAACCCAAAAGATCTTAATCAATATTATAAGCATTGGGAAGTCACCAAGGACCTAATAGACCAATGCATTGATATTATGCTTAACTTGCGCCAATCCGGACATCCTGGAGGCTCCAGATCTAAAGTACATGCAATGGTAGCAACTTTGCTTTCTGGTGCAATGAGGTGGGATATTAGAGATGCAGGAAAAAGATTTGCCGATCGATATGTTTTGGTAGCAGGACACACAAACCCTGTTGTTTATGCTACTCTTGCAGTATTAAATGAAGCTCTAAGGATTAAATACAAACAAACAAAATTAGAAAAATACACTCATTATAAAGGTGAAGATTTTCAATTAGTCTGGGAAGATTTAATTACCTTGAGAAATAATAAAGGCCTTCCAGGCCATGCTGAAATGGAAGGTAAAACATTATTCTTTAAATTTAATACAGGGCCAAGCGGTCATGGGTCACCGGCTGCTGCTGGAGAAGCACTCGCATTAAAATTAGCAAAAACTCCAGAGGTTAAAGTTTTCGCATTTGAAGGAGAGGGCGGCCTAACAACGGGCGCATCTCATGAAACAATCAATTCTGCCTGGGGCCTTGGTTTGGGTAATTTGATTTATTTTATTGATTGGAATGATTTTGGTATTGATGCACGTCCTTTTAGCTCAATTGTTTATGGTTCACCCAATGACTGGTTTGGTTCCCATGGATGGCATGTTGAAGGAGCATCAAACGTAGAGGATTGGGATGAGCTTACAAATGCCTATCACAAATTATTAGTAGAAAATGCGGATCCCAATGTTCCCAAGGTGATTTATGGCAAAGGAACAAAAGGAAGGGGATATCACAAAACAGATTATGCAAGCCATGGCTCTCCGCATAAACGAAATTCAGAACTTTTTTGGAAAACAAAACAGGATTTTGCTGAAAAATATAATATAGAATTTAATGGGTTTGCTGAAGCTGAAGCCTCTAATCGCGAGGCACAAGAGCATCAGGCTAAGTCTTATTTTGACTCTGTATTTTCCGTGCTTCATTCAAACCAAGAATTAGTCGATTATTTAGCTGATACTTTAATCGAATTAGGTGATTCAGTTCCAGAAAAATTAGATGATTGCAAAGTCACAATTAAAAATCCAGCTCATGATTCAGAGCTGTTCAACGTTAATTCATTGCCGGACACCTTATTTGTCGCTCCAGGAACTAAAGCTCCAAATAGAGTCGGTTTATCAAAATATGCTAGCTATATAAATTCATGTTCAATAGCTAAATATGGAAGACCTCTTGTTATAGCAATGAGCGCAGATTTAGCAGACTCTACTAACATCTCAGGGTTTGCAAAAGGATTTGAAGACTCAAAAGATCTAGGGTTATATAATTATAAAACTAACAAAGAGAGCCCCCTTATTCCGCAGGGAATCACAGAATTCACTAATTCTGGAATGCTTGCTGGATTAGCAACGGTTAATTTTGATGAAAATCCATATGAAACGTTTAATGGTTTCTATGGTGCAATGAGCACTTATGGCTCATTTAGTTATTTAAAATATGGCCCTATCAGGTTATTTAGCCAGCTTGCACAGGATTCAAATTTAAAAGTTGGTAAATTAATTTGGATAGCTGGTCACTCGGGACCCGAGACCGCAGAAGATAGTCGAACGCACTTTGGTATTTTTGCTCCAGGCGTAACACAGTTATTTCCTGATGGTCATATAATTAATCTACACCCCTGGGAGCATAATGAAGTTGCGCCTTCGCTTGCTGCAGCCTTATCCACCGATGTTCCAATAGTTGCATTACATCTTACCAGGCCACCAGTGGAAATTCCCGATCGGGAAAAATTAGGCATGGCATCACACCTTGATGCATCTAAAGGTGCGTACATTATTAAAGACTATAATAATGATAAAGAAAAAATGGGTGTGATTATTGTTAGGGGTACTAGCTCAACAAATTCCATAGTTACATTAATTGACCAATTAAAACAAAACGGTCCAAATGTAAAAATAGTATCAGCTATTTCCTGGGAATTGTTTTCTAAACAATCAAAGGATTATCAAGAAAGTATAATAAGCGCTACAGAATGGTCAGACTCTATGGTCATTACAAATGGTGCATTACGGTTGATGCATAAATGGATTTCAAATAAAATAGTTGAAAAATACAGCATGAGCCCAGATTTTGACAATAGATGGAGAACGGGTGGATCCGTAGATGAGATTATTGCTGAATCAAAACTTGATAGCAAAAGCATCTTTGATGGAATTTTAAAGTTTGCCAATGAACGACCTAAAAGACTAGAATTAATTAAAAAATCACTACCTTCATAATATTCAAAATTTGACGACCTTGAATCATTTTTGTAGGTTCCAACTACGTTTTTATTAATATTTTATCTATTTTGAGCCAAATTTGACCGAAATCCATATTAATGACCCACAGCCATTTGATGAAGATTTAGCAGTAGAAAAATCTCTTAGACCAAATCAAATGAATGAGTTTATTGGTCAAAAGGAAATAGTAGATAGCCTAAAACTTTATATTGAAGCAGCAAATAAGCGTGGCGAATCACTAGACCATGTTCTGTTTTTTGGCCCACCGGGATTAGGTAAAACTACTCTTTCAATCATAATCGCTAGGGAACTTGGTGTTAATATAAAACAAACCTCTGGACCGGTACTTGATCGTGCAGGAGATTTAGCTGGAATACTTACAAGCCTTGAAGATAAAGATGTGTTTTTTATTGATGAAATTCATCGGTTGAATGCAATTGTTGAAGAATATCTTTATTCAGCCATGGAAGATTATAGAATTGAAATTATGATTGATAAAGGTCCAAGCGCGCGAAGCGTTCAATTGAACGTAGAGCCATTTACTTTGGTTGGAGCAACAACACGCCTTGGTAGCCTCACATCTCCTCTAAGAGATCGTTTTGGTGTGATACTTAGATTTGATTATTATGAAACTGAAGATCTATATGAAATAATTAAACGTTCGGCCGAAATTTTAGATGTTGAAATCGATAAAGATGGCGCATTAGAACTTGCTAGTAGATCAAGGGGAACACCAAGAATTGCTAATCGTATTTTAAGACGAACGCGTGACTATGCTGAAGTAAAAGCTAATGGTAAAATCAATGCATCCGTTGCAAAGGATTCATTGTCTTCCCTCGGAATTGATCAATACGGACTTGATTCAATGGATCGAATGATTCTTGAGACATTAATTGATAAATTCAGCGGTGGACCAGTAGGTCTCAATTCCCTTGCCGTTGCGGTAAGCGAAGATGTTTCAACGATTGAGGATGTTTATGAACCATATTTAATTAAAGAGGGATTTATTCAGCGGACTAGCCGAGGGCGCATTGCCCAAGAAAAATCCTACACACATTTAGGAAAAACTATAACAAAAAAACAACAAAGGTTATTTGAATGATTGAAAAAAAGAAAAAATGGAAACTCGCAGATTTTGACTATCCATTACCAGAGAAATATATAGCACAATATCCAGCAAAACGAAGAGACCAGTCTAAGCTTATGGTAATACATAAAGACTCTGGCGAAATCGAGCACAAAACGTTTTCTAATCTTCCTGACTATCTCAGAAAAAATGATTTATTAATTACAAACAATACCAAAGTTTTCCCTGCAAGGTTATATGCAAATAAGGATCGCACCGAGGCAAAGGTGGAGGTCTTCTTGTTAAGAGAGCTTGAAAATGATTTATGGGAAGTTATGGTTCGACCTGCAAGAAAAGTGCGCATTGGCAATAAATTAATGTTTACTAAAAATGTCTATTGTGATGTAATTGATAATACGATATCTGGTGGGCGTGTAGTAAGGTTTGAATATGAAAATGAAGATATTTATGAAGTCATTGATAGGGTTGGCATTTCTCCGCTTCCGCCATATATAAAGCGCGAATCTGAACCAAAAGATAAAATTAGATATCAAACTGTGTTTGCAGAACAACGGGGGGCTGTAGCTGCTCCAACAGCTGGATTGCATTTTACAGATGGCTTAATTAATAGAATCCATAAAAAGGGAGCTAAAACCGCGCATACTACATTACATATTGGGCTAGGAACATTTCGACCTGTTCAGGTAGAAGATTTGAATCGCCATCAAATGGATTCTGAATATTTTGAGGTTTCACCACAAACCGCTCTTAAGATTAATGAAACAAAAAAAAGAAGAAGAAAGGTCTTTGCTGTTGGGACATCAACCGTGCGCTCACTAGAGACCGTTGCAGTTTCAGGCTTTCAGGTTTCCCCAAAACGCGGATGGACAGATAAGTTTGTTTATCCGCCATATGATTTCAAGATGGTTGATGCGATGATTACTAATTTTCACCAACCAAAAAGCACATTACTAATGATGGTTTCCGCATTCTGTCATAGAGATCTAATTATGAAAGCATACAGAGAAGCGAAGAAAAACAATTATAGGTTTTTAAGTTATGGTGATGCAATGTTAATTATGTAGCATTTGAATTCATGATTACATCTGCGATTATTCCAGCCGCTGGATCTGGATTAAGATTTGGCGAAAAAAAACAACTTAAAGAGATTAATGGAAAGCCATTAATATATTATACGCTTTTACCATTTATTTCTTCAAAAATGGTTGATGAAATCATCATAGTTATTTCTAATGATGATATAAATATTATTAATTCAATTATTAAAAGAATTAATTCAAAAAAGTCTATTACCATTGTTGAGGGTTCATCAACCAGGCAAGGCTCTATCAAAAATGCTTTAAAAGCAATTAATCATCAATCTAAATGTATTTGTATTCATGATGCAGTTAGGCCATTTATCCAAAAAGAACTAATAGAAAAAACGATTTCATCTTTACAGGAATGTGATGCTGTTATTGTTGGTAATAAAGCCACTGACACTCTAAAAGAAGTTTCAAACAATCTAATCATTAATACTATAGATAGAGAAAAAATATGGTATGTTCAAACTCCCCAGGTTTTTTTGAAGGAGGCTCTTTTAAGTGCCTATCAATATGCAGATAAAGAAAACATAATTGGGACAGATGATGCCACTCTTTTAGAAAAAGCAGGGTATGAGGTAAAAATTATTAATGATAAATCTATTAATTATAAAATAACCACCAAGGAAGATTGGATAGTTGCTGAAGCAATATTTAATAATATCAATTAATGTATAAAGTTGGAATAGGCTATGATGTTCATCAATTGAAAAAAGGTGAACAATTAATATTAGGAGGAGTTTCTATAGATTCTGATTATGGTATTTTGGGGCATTCAGATGGCGACGTATTGGTGCATTCTATTATTGATTCAATTTTAGGAGCTTCCGCTCAGGGTGATATAGGTACTTTTTTCCCTAGCAGTGACTCTCGATGGGAAAATTACAGCAGCCTTAAAATGTTGAATACTATCTATGATAAAGCGATTAAAGATAAATTTATTATCAATCATATTGATTCAGTTATTATTTTACAAAAACCCAATATTTCAAATTTTATTGAAGAAATGAAAAGCAATATTTTGAGCAATATTGATATAGATAAATCTTCTATTTCAATAAAAGCGACTACTACTGACCAGCTAGGATTTATTGGTAAAGGTAAAGGGATTGCCTGCCAGGCTATCGCAACATTAATTAATAAAACTTAATTAATGATATTAAAATCAAATTCGAAAGTGAATTTGGGCTTAAAGGTATTAAATCGACGCCCAGATGGATTGCATAATATTATAACGCTATATAAGGAAATTGATTTTGGTGATATAATTCAAATCAAAAAGAAAAAAGAAGGTTGCACCATTCAATCCAATGTTGAATGGATACCCTTAGATCAATCAAATTTATGTTATCAGGCATATGATTTATTAAGTAGAGAAGTACATAAAGACTTAGGTGTTGCAATCAATATAGATAAAAAAATACCAACAGGTAGTGGTATTGGAGGGGGTTCAGCGAATGCTGCCGCCATACTAAAAGGATTAAATTCACTTTATAGCCTTAGATTAAAAGAAAATGTTCTTGAAAAAATTGGTTCAAATATTGGAGCTGATGTACCATTTTTTATTAGAGGAGGCTCTCAAATTGGTGAAGAAACCGGATATAAACTGACCCCAATTAATTTCAATTTAACCGATAATCTATTATTAGTAATCCCAGATATTTCAATTAGTACAAAATGGGCATATGCTAAAGTAAAAAATAAATTGAATTCTGAAAACAATATAGCTAAGTTCGCGGACTTGAAGAGAAATAATTTTCTCTCATTTGAGTTTTTTGAGAATGATTTTGAAAAGATTGTGATTCCTGCATATCCAGAGATTGGAGCTATTAAAAATAAGTTATTAGATAGCGGTGCAAAATTTGCCAGTCTGTCGGGAAGTGGTTCGACTGTGTATGGAATTTTTGACGATGAAGCCAAACTAAACAAAGCTGAGTCATTTTTCCATAATTCACACTTAACCATTCTAGCAAATCCTATCTAACTTTTTTACGAATCTACCCTTTTCATAAATTAATAAAGAATATGTACTGGGGCGTCGTCTAACGGTAGGACACCGGGTTTTGGTCCCGGCGGTTGGGGTTCGAGTCCCTACGCCCCAGCAATAAAATTATGAATGATAAATTAAAAATATTTTCTGGTCGCAGTAATATTGCACTTGGCAAAGATATTGCAAATTATTTAGGCAAGGATCTTGGACAGTTAACCATTAAAACTTTTTCTGATGGTGAGCTATGGCTTCAGTTTAAAGAAAACATAAGAGGTTGTGATGTTTTCATTATTCAGCCAACAAATAGCCCATCAGAGAATATTATGGAATTAATATTAATTATTGATGCAGCTGTTAGGGCTTCGGCAAAAACCGTGACAGCGGTTGTCCCATATTTTGGCTATGGTAGACAAGATAGAAAAGACAATCCTCGCGTGCCAATTTCGTCACGTGTTATGGTTGATTTAATTACAGCAACGGGCGCAGATCGAATTATTACTATGGATCTACACTCTACCCAAATTCAAGGATTTGCTACCATCCCTTTTGATCATTTATATAGCCGAATGGTTCTGCTTGACGCAATTAAATCACTGGGGCTTGATGAAAAAAATTCTGTAGTCCTATCTCCAGATGTAGGCTCTGCCAGGATGAGCCAATCTTATGCTAAAAAACTTGGTATGCATTTTGCTCTAATTGATAAAAGAAGATATGCCCCAAATAAAGCCGAAGTCATGCACCTTATTGGGGATTTAGATAATAAAGATGTATTAATTATTGATGACATGATAGATACGGCAGGTACCACAGTGAACGCAGCAAATTCAGCAATTGAAAATGGCGCTAATAGCGTTACTGCAGTTGCTACGCATGCTGTATTATCTGGCCCAGCCATTGATAGATTAAAAGAATCAAAGATAAGTAAAATTATTGTAACAGATACAGTTTCTATTCCTGAAAATAAAAAATTAGACAATATGCAAATTGTTACAGTATCAGAAGTTTTTGCAGAAGCAATAAAACGCGTGTATGATGGTAAATCAGTTAGCGCACTATTTGAATTTTAAATTAGGTAAATATTATGGAATC
>CAYLUE010000037.1:0-16491 GCA_964386795.1 uncultured bacterium | reverse complement strand
CAAGAGCGGCTCAATCTGGCCTCAATTATCATTTTCCATATCCATTTGAAAAAGTCAGCACTCCAAAGGTTACTGAGGTAAAAAGAATTGAAATTGGTTTCAGAACAGTTGGCAAAAATCAATACCAAACAATTAATAGGGAAAGTTTGATGTTAACAGGAGATGAAAACATTGTTGACGCTGAAATGATTGTTCAATATCGTATCAAAGACCCTGTTGCTTATACTTTTAACTTTATTGAACCAGAGTTAACTGTTAGACAGGCCTCTGAGGCATCCTTAAGAACAGTTGTGGGACGTCACAATATAGATGAAGCTCTAACTTCTGGAAAATTTATGATTCAGGAGGAATCAAGAGAATTAATTCAAAATATCTTGGACAAATATAATACCGGAATTTTGATTGTTGCGGTCCAACTGCAAGATGTTAGTCCTCCAGAACAAGTAATTTCTGCATTCAAGGATGTTGCTTCTGCAAAAGAAGATAAAAACAGGATGGTTAATCAAGCTGAAGGTTACCGAAATGATATTATACCAAAAGCCAGAGGTGAGGCGCAAGCAGAAATTAGAGAAGCAGAGGGCTATAAAAAGGCAAGAATTGCAAGAGCCGAAGGAGACGTATCAAAATTCAATGCAGTTTTAAAAGAATACAGGAAATCTAAAGCAGTAACTGAAACAAGAATGTATTTAGAAACTGCTGAGGAGATTTTATCGAATCGGGAAAAAATAATTGTTCCGGATGGAAAAGAGGGTAGTAATTTGATTAACCTTCTTAACCTTAAAGCAAAAGAGGGGAAGTAATCATGAAAAAAATATTTACATTTATATTGCCAGTTTTATTATTGGTTGGATTTAGTTCGATTTTTATTGTTGACGAGACCAATCAAGTTGTAATACTCCAGCTTGGTAAGCCCGTAAAAACAGTTACTAAGCCAGGAATTAATTTAAAACTTCCATTTCCTTTTCAAGAAAAAATTACCTTTGATGATCGACTATTAGAGTACGATTCTCCGCCTGAGGAAATTCTGAGCAAGGATAAAAAAACCCTGATTGTTGATAACTATGTTCGATGGAAAATAGTAGATCCCTTGCAATTTCTAAAAACAGTTCAAGCTATTCCAACTGCGAAAAGCCGTATGGATGATATCGTTTATTCTGAATTAAGAAGAGAGCTAGGTACCCATGATATGGTTGAGATTATTACACAGAATCGTGAAGAAATCATGGATGTTGTCACAAAGGCGAGTAATGAAGCTACTCTGTCCTATGGTATTAGTGTGGTAGATGTAAGAATACGACGCGTTGATTTGCCATCACAAAATGAAGAGTCTATTTATGCGCGTATGGAAGCTGAAAGGAAAAGACAGGCAAACAAATTTAGATCAGAAGGAGAAGAGGAAGCCCAAAAAATTAGAGCAGCAACAGACAGAGATAAAACAATCATCTTAGCTGATGCCTATAAAGAAGCTGAAAAAATCAGAGGTGAGGGAGACGCGAAAGCCGTTCAGATTTATGCTAGGTCTTATTCTGCTGATCCTAAATTTTATGAATTTGTTCGTACTCTTGATGCTTATAAGAAAGTTGTGGATGACAAGACCACCTTGGTGCTTCCATCAGGTTCAAAACTGTTTAAACTTTTAATGGATGGAAAATAAATTCAACAATGAAAAAAGATTTTATCCATGTAACAGATTTTGATCAGAAAGAGATTTATGAATTTTTAGACTTTGCTATTGATTTAAAAAAACGGGTGAATAAAAATGATTACAAGCCTTTTTCTGGTAAATCTCTTGCGATGATTTTTGCAAAACCTTCAGCGCGAACTCGCGTATCTTTCGAGACGGGTTTTTATCGTCTGGGGGGACATGCGCTTTATCTAGGACCAAATGATATTGGTATTGGAAAAAGAGAAGCGGTTAAAGATATCGCAAGGGTTTTAAGTAGGTATAATGATATAATTATGGCACGCTTGTTTGATCATAAGCATATCATTGAACTAGGGCAGAATTCATCAGTTCCTGTTATCAATGGCTTAACTGACTATAATCATCCCTGTCAAATAATGGCGGATATTTTAACGGTATATGAACACCGGAAAAATATTGATAGTATAAAAATTGTTTATGTTGGGGATGGAAATAACATAGTCCATTCATGGCTAAGACTTTCCTCTATCATTCCATTACATTTTACATGCTTATGCCCTGAAGGATACGAACCTGATCAAGAAACTGTAAGATTAGCTAAGGAGTCGTCAATTTCAACTATTGAGATTACCCATGATACAATCAATGGAGTTAATGGAGCTGATGTAATCTACACGGATGTTTGGGCTTCAATGGGGCAAAAAGATGAAGCTGAATCGCGATCAAATATATTCAGCAATTTTCAAGTTAATTCAAAAATGATGGAATCGACGAACAAAGATACTCTTTTTATGCATTGTTTGCCCGCAGAGAGAGGACGTGAGGTTACGGATGAAGTAATGGAGTCTTCAAATTCGATAGTTTTTGACCAAGCGGAGAACAGAATGCATGCACAAAATGCGCTAATGGTTAAAATCTTAAATGAGGCCTAGAAGGAATAAATGAGCAACCATGATTTAAAAGTTGTAGCGAAAAATGTTCTTGTTGGAGAAGCTGAACAAATGATAAATGCCGCTGATCGAATTTCAGATAAGATGGAAAGGGTCTGCGAAATTATTACCAGCCATCCAGGAAAGATTGTAATTAGCGGTATGGGTAAGTCAGGGCTTATTGCTCAAAAAATTGCTGCGACCTTATGTAGTATTGGCAATAAAGCTGTTTTTCTTCATCCCGCTGAAGCTGTCCATGGAGATCTTGGTATTTATGCTCCTGGCGATCCAACCATTCTTATTTCTAAGAGTGGGGCAACGGATGAAATTGTTAGGTTAATTCCTATTTTAAAAGAATTTAATTCACCTTTAATTGGAATATTAGGGAATATGAATTCAGTTTTAACAAATGAAATGGATTTGGTATTAGATGCTTCGGTATCTAAGGAGGTTGATCCATTAGGAATCGTCCCTACTTCTAGTACAACATTGACACTCGCTATTGGAGATGCTCTAGCAGCTGTATTGATGACTCATAAAAATTTTAAAAGAGAAGATTTCGCCAAGCTTCATCCTGCAGGTGATCTCGGAAGACGTCTCAAGCTTAAAGTAAAGGATATTATGCAGCCTATCGATAAAGTTGCCGTAGTTAATAGCAACGATACTCTGCGTAGCGCTGTAATCAAAATGACCGAAAAGCCTCAAGGTGCAGCCGTGGTTTTAGGTAAGGAAAAAATACTAATGGGTATTATCACTGAAGGTGATTTACGACGATCATTAGCTCAAAACACTGATATAGATAATAGTAAAATCGATGAGGTAATGTCGCGTGAGCCTATTGCAATCAAGCTTGACTCTTCTTTATCAGAAGTTATCTCTTTAATGGAGAATAGAGAATCGCAAATTTCTGTATTGCCAGTTGTGGATAAATCTAATACCTGCCTTGGTCTTATAAGAATCCATGATATCTACCAAACGCAATTACTTTAAATTATTTATAAGACTCCCATCTTACTTCAAACGTCCTATAGGATATATTTTCATTACTAGTGGGTATTACTAATTTAAATTCGCTAATCGATCCAGGGTCTAGAGAGGTTTTAGCTTTGATTCCTGTGTAGTACTTAGTGTTTTGACCAGAAATAAAAACCGAGTCTTGATATATAAGCTGAGTTGTGGGAGACCATAAGTTTGCAATAACCCTAACAAAATCCGCTCGCTTTGTACCGACGTTTTTAATTGTACCTACTATTTCTTCACGATCAGGGTAAATATCTACGAATGGCTCATTGATCAATTCAACCTTAGCTGCTGGAGGTAGATCTTCACCTATATCAATAATCTTATCTTTTTCAATTGCAAGTTGCCCAATGCTAGTTTGAACCACTATCCCAAGATCATCCTCTTCAATAATCTCCCCATTTACTACAGTTCCATTTTGAAGCTCAATTCGATGTCTTAATTGAGGTATTTTGATTAGATTTAGTAGTTCTTCATTGATATTTGGCATTGCCCCTTTTCCTTCTTCGTAGACAGAAATAATCTTTTTTAAAGAGTCCACTTGTTGGCGCAGCATATCAATGCTTGATTTTATTTCAAAGAATGGTTCCCCTGAATCAAGCTTCTCGACAACTTTATTTTCAGGGTCTCTGATTGGCGGAAGAGGTTTGTTTGTCATTGATGAGTCAAATTCTTCTATGATCTCAACCTGGTTTATTGTATCAATGGAGTCTGGTATTTCAATAGTTAAATTTTGAAACGTATCAATAAAAGTAGAATCAGACTCTTCTATAACAATATCTAATGAATCTTTTGAATCAATTATCGTAGAGTCTATTTGTTGAGAAAATATTGTCCCAGCAAGAAGAAGATAAGTAAATAAAAACTTAGTCATTTAAAACAGATGCTTGTTTATGAGCTTCAAATGTTCTTCTATGTATTTCTTGTTCAAATAAAGCATAAGCTCCAAGATTCTTTACAGTTTGAATAATTGCAGCATGTAATTTGTATTGATTATAATCCGATAAAATTGGCATTAAGGATGGAATGACGGATTGATCACTAATATCAGCTAATTTTTCTATAGCTTTAATTCTAATTTCTAGAGGATAGCCATCATTTTTCGCTATCTCAATTACAGCTTTTCTTATTTGAGGGTCATCAAACTCTCCAAGAGCTTCTAGAAGGGTATTCAAAATATTATAATATTGATCTTTGCCTGTTCGGTAGGTCTGCAAAAGCGCTAAAACTAAATTCTCTTCTTTTACCCCTCTCATTGTATTAAGAGCAAAATCTCTCACTTCCAGATTGGTTTCTGGGTCACCTAAAAGCTCAGCAAATGCACCTGCTACCTGAGAAGGATCTTTTTTCCCTAAGATCTCTAGTGCTCTATTACGAATTCCTAACTTCACAAATGGATCTCTAGAGATTTGCGTTAAAATAGGTACGACTTCATCAGTCCCCAATGCACCTAATGTTTCAGTTAAAAGTTTTTCAGTTCGATTAAAATTACTTCTACTCACCTCATAAAGGTCAAGAAGGGCCATGACTTGATCTTTGGTGCGTACTTTATTTAGATTTTTTACTAAAGAAAGCTCGAGCTCATTTGTTTTTTCCTCAACCTTATTCATAGCGCTAATCATAGCATCTGCAGCTCTAGGGTCATCTCTAAATTGTGCCAATAATTCTATAGAGCCAATCATAAACGTAACATCAAGAGCCGCTGCATCCCCAACAGCTTCCGATAATGCATTTAATGCTGTGGGGTGTTGGGTTTCCGCTAATGCTACGCCCGCAGCCATTCTTACGTCATAAGGTTGATTGGTGTCATTATAGATTGCAATCATTTCTTCAAGGGCTTGCAGTTTTCCCTCACTAAAGGCAGTGCTTAAATTCTCAATCAACTCATAAGAAATATCATCGTTAGACTTTTTTGTAGGAAGAAACCTCTTAATCGCTGAGCAGCCATCAAAGAAAAACAATGTAAATAAAAAGATAATGATCAGTTTACTTTTTTTCATCATTACCCCAATAATTTAGATTTAAATCTTGTCCATCATATATTGCATAAGAGAAAAAACTTAGCCAGTCACCAAGTATAACAAGTTTCCCTGGATTCATTATTAATTCATTTGCTTGATGATAATGACCAGAAATAAAATAATCACATCCATCATCAATAAATGGCTTTGCTTGGATTTTCATTTCATCTAAGATTCGTTGATTATATTGATCGCTATGCTCATAATGTTTACCCTTTTTAGATACCCAACTACCAAAGGCATACCCTATTCTAGGATGGAGCGATCTGTAAAACCAAATAAATAAACGCGAACGAATAACTCTTCTCAATAGCCTATAGCTCCTATCCCATGATAGAAACCCATCTCCATGTGTGATATAAAATGTTTTTTCTCCAATTTTCATTTTTACATCATTACTATATACTTTATCAAACAAAGTATCATGTATAAAATCCATAACCCAAAAGTCGTGATTTCCTAATACGTAGTGAACTTTGACTCCGGATTCTCTTAGCTTTAAAATTTGATAATAAAAAGGAGCATAAACTTTTGGTATTACATCCTTGTATTCAAAGTAAAAGTCAAACAAGTCTCCGTTGATTATAAGAGTGCCTCCTGTTTGTTTGACGTGATCAAGAAAGTTAAATAAGACTTTTTGTCTATTTACCTCAGATTCTGTTCTTTTTAACATCAAATGAATGTCGGATATAAAATATACTGGTAAATCCATACGTGTAAACTAATATTTTCCTTAGAGGACAGTCAATCATCAAAGAATAATAATATTTTGTAAATTATTTGCAATATTTCTGTATATCCTCGAAGTTCAGGGAACAAAAAATCTATATTTAGATTTACTATAATAATGAAAAGATTTCTATTTACTATTGTTTTTGCTATGAGCTGCTCTTTATATGCCCAATCTTTTGGTCAAAATAAAGTACAGTATAGAGAGTTTGACTGGAATTTTATTTCTTCAGCAAATTTTGATGTTTATTATTATGGAGATGAAGTCGAACTTGCAACCTTTACAATGAAAGCAGCAAATGAAGCTTATGAGCAAATAGGGAAACATTTACGATGGAACTTAAAAAAACGAGTTCCAATAATTGTATACCACTCACATAATGAATTTCAACAGAATAATGCTGTTGGTGTATATATGCAGGAGGGTATTGGTGGTGTAACTGAGCTATTTAAGAATCGCGTTGTCATTCCTTTTGAAGGAGATTATAAAGCATTTCGTCACGTTATTCACCATGAGCTTGTCCATGCAATGATTAATGACCTTATTTATGGAGGAAGAATGCAAAATGTTGCTAGTGGGCAAGTAACATGGAGTATGCCATTATGGGCAAACGAAGGATTAGCAGAATACCTTTCTTCAAATTGGGATACTGAAGCAGATATGATTATTCGGGATCTAGCAATAAACGAGCGCATTCCCACCATCAAGGAATTAGAATATTTCTTAGCCTATAAAGGGGGACAATCAGTTTGGAGGTTTATCGCTAAAAAATATGGCCGTGAAAAGATTGGTGAAGTTTTTCAATCTATGAAAAGATTGCGTAGCGCAGAAAAAGGATTTGAGAGTGCGATCGGAATGGATTTTGAAGAATTAACTGAGCAGTGGCATAAGTATATCAAAAAAGAATTTTACCCAGATGTAGCTGGTAGGGATGAGGTCAATGATATTGCAAAAAGACTTACAGATCACAAAAAGGAAAAAAATGTATACAATGTTTCACCATCAATCTCTCCAGATGGAGGTCAAATTGCATTTCTTACAAATAATTTAAGTTATTTTGATATTGATTTAATTGACGCTGTATCAGGTAAAAAAATAAAAAAATTAATCAAAGGAAGCAGATCATTAGATTTTGAAGAATTGAAATTTTTACAACCTGGCATTAGCTGGTCTCCTGATAGCAAACGAATTGTATTTGCAGCTAAATCTGGCTCTAGCGATGCTTTATATTTAGTTAATGTAGATTCTGGCGATAAAGAAAAAATTCCTTTTGAACTTGATGGCGTTTTTAGCGCATCATGGAGCCCCTCAGGAAATAAACTTGCTTTCATTGGTTATGAAAATGGTGCCAGCGATATTTATATATACGATCTTCAAACCAAACAACATTTCAATCTAACTAATGATATCTATTCTGATTCTGAGCCTAGTTGGAGCTCTGATGAAAGTCGCATAGCTTTTGTTTCAGATAGAGGAAAAAGTATTAAACGTAAGAATACGAATTCCGGGGACATGCTATCAATCGATTATGAAAATAAAAATATCTATGTCATTGATGTTAATACAAAAAATATCAATCAGATAACAAATTCAAATTTTGATGAAAACTATCCTGTATTTTCAAACACTAAAGATGCGCTATTTTATACTGCTGACTCTTCCGGCACTTGGAATCTTTTCCGCTATGATTTTAATAGCAAGCAATCAGCAGTTGTCACAAACCTTCTAACCGGTATTTTTCAATTGAGTTTAAATAAATACGATGATACAATGGTCTTTTCAGGATATTCTAGCAGGGGATGGGATCTATACAGATTAAATAATCCTCTTGATTTAGAAAAAGCTGAAATAAAACCAACAAATTATTATAAAAATAAAAATACTGATAAAATAGAAGAGTTAGCAGATTTGCGAAAAGATAAATGGAGAGGAAGCGACTCTAATCAATCAGATTATTCTAGGCATATTTTTGCGTTAGAATATGAAACCTATAATAATAAGACTGTTCAAAATCAAACCACTAATAGAACTACCCCATCTCAAACAGAAACTGGCGATTACATACCGCAAGCATATAAAACTCAATTTAGCCTTGACGTTGCTCAAGGCCAATATGGCTACAATAATGTTTTTGGCCATCAAGGTTTATTAATTTTTTACTTTAGCGATCTTATGGGCGATCATCAAATTTCACTTGCTCTTGAATCACAAATTTCTCTCTCAAATAGCGATTATTATTTGAATTACGCTTATTTGAAGAATAGGACCAATTATTATTTTACTTTGTTTCATCAGGCTGATTTCTTTTTGACAGGTGGTTATTACAACCAATATGGATACCCTGTTGATTTAACAGCAAGAATGAGGCATTATGGTATATCGGGAATTGCATCTAGACCTTTAAATAAATTTAATCGAATAGATTTTGGTGTTGTAATGCATAATCTAGATTATAAGCTTTTTGCAATTGATCCTTACGAAACTAGCAATACTGTTGTCAGTAGCGATGGGTTTGTTGCTCTTAACCCAACACTAAGCTATGTTTTTGATAATTCGGTTTTTGGTTTTTTGGGTCCAATCGATGGATTTAGACAGAATACCACCCTTGAGCTTAGTCCAGCAATGGGCAAAAAAGGAATTTCCTTTCAAAAATTAAAGATTGATTTACGTAAGTATTTTATGTTGAATAGATATTATTCTTTTGCCGGTCGATTATTTTTTGGAAATAGTACAGGAAAAAATCCTCAGAAATATTTCCTTGGAGGTATGCAAAATTGGCTTTGGGGAACAGGCACTACTAATGGCGTAGATGATGGATTGACACAAGAATGGCGTTGGAGAAATGTAATATTAGATAGTCAAAATGAGTCTTTATTACAAGATATTTACTTTTCAGAATTTGCTTACCCTTTAAGAGGGGCACGTTTTTCTGAGAGAGTTGGAAAAAATGTAATTTTAACTAATTTAGAATTTAGATTTCCTTTAATTCAATATTTACAAATAGGTTTTCCATTTCCAATGACTATTGGAAATATTTTGGGTCATATATTTATGGATGTAGGAGCAGCGTGGGATGATTCGCGTGAATTTACAAACTATTCTCTTCTTCAATCAAAGTATGGAAACAATTTATCAAATGATTTTTCACCATGGGTACGTACGATTGGATATGGAATCAAAATTCCCATCTTTTTGCCTTGGAGAATTGAGGCAGCATACGATTGGACTGAATCGGGTCTATCTAAACCTCAATGGTATGTTTCTTTAGGATATGATTGGTAGTTTTATTGATTTAATTCTATTTACCTTCCTTATAACAAAACAAATTCTCTCACAATAATATGGTAAATAAATCTAAAACCGTATATCTATGTTCTGCTTGTGGTCAGGACTTTCCAAAATGGAATGGTCAATGCCCTTCTTGTCAAGAATGGGGAACATTAAGTGAGTACAAAGTTTCAAAAAAACAAAAAAAGAATCTTAATGGAAAGAAAAAGGATACCCATTTACTTGAAGATATTCTACATAAAGACGAAGCGCAGAGGATATCAACTGGCATAGAAGAAGTGGATCGCGTTCTAGGTGGAGGAGTGTTGAGCGGTTCAATGATTTTATTGGGAGGTAGTCCTGGAATTGGAAAATCTACACTTGCACTTCAAATATTATCTCCATTTAATCAAAATGTCCTGTACGCTTCTGCAGAAGAAAGTGAAGACCAAATTGCCCTAAGAGCTAAGCGTCTTAAAGTTCTTTCATCTAATATACATTTATCTTCAGAAAATCGAATTGATGAAATATTAAATCATGTAACTTTATTAAAACCTGAACTTTTGATAATTGATTCAATTCAAACTATTTTTAGCGAAAACATAGATCCGCTTCCAGGGTCTGTATCACAAATCAGAGAGTGTGGACAAAAATTGCTACAATTAGCTAAGGATGAAAAGATTGCAATCTTAGTTATTGGCCATGTAACAAAGGAAGGCGTTATTGCTGGACCAAAAATGTTGGAGCATATGGTTGATACTGTTTTGTACTTAGAAGGCGATGAGCGTCACGATCATAGAATACTGCGATCTGTAAAAAATCGATTTGGGACGACCAACGAAGTTGGGATTTTTCAGATGACAACTAATGGATTGGATGAGGTAAAGAATCCTTCCGAATTATTTTTAGCTGAACGAAGAATTGATATTACTGGCTCAACAATATTTCCTTCCCTAGAAGGAACTCGACCCATTTTAGTTGAGATCCAATCGCTTGTTTCTACTGCTAATTTTAGCGCACCCCAACGCAATGTCAACGGCTTTGATTTTAAAAGACTTTCGATGCTTTTGGCGGTTCTTGAAAAAAGAATGGGTTATAAAATGGGCATGAAAGATGTTTTTGTAAATCTGGTTGGCGGATTGAAAATCAATGACCCGGCTGCAGATTTATCTGTAATCTCTGCACTTGCATCTAGCGAAAAGGACCAATTAATTAAAGATTCTGTTATTTTGATTGGCGAAGTTGGACTTGGCGGGGAAATAAGATCAGTTACAAGGTTAGAAGATAGATTGAATGAATCAATAGCGCTTGGATTTACTGAAGTTGTTGCCCCTAAAACAAGCGTAAATCGGTTAAAGCAAACACCTAAAGGAATTAAATTGCATTCTGTATCCCATGTTGTTGAAGCATTTAATATTATTTTTAAATGAATTTTAATCTAGTATCTAGGGATGCTGTCACCTCTGCTCGCTCGGCTGAAATTAGCACCTACCATAGCACTTTCAAGACCCCAGTATTTATGCCTATTGGAACTGCTGGTGCGGTTAAAACAATCGATCCTAAATTTTTAATCGAATTAGATATTGGTATGATTTTAGGTAATACATATCATCTTTATATAAGGCCGGGTCATGATCTTATTCATTCTGCTGGCGGCCTTCATTCATTTATGGGCTGGGATAAAAGTATTTTAACTGATAGTGGAGGATTTCAAGTATTTTCATTAGCCAAGCTCAATAATATTTCTGATGATGGTGTCGAATTTCAATCTCATCTTGATGGTACTTCTCATTTTCTTTCCCCAGAATTTTCAATGGAGATTCAGCGCCATCTTGGATCAGATATAATAATGGCTTTTGATGAATGCCCAGCAGCTGATGTTAATAAATCAATTATTTCTAAATCGGTAGATAGGACTTATAAATGGACTGAAAAATGTTATGAATATCTAAAAAATAATGATCCTTTATATCCTTGGAATCAAACCTTATTTCCCATTATTCAGGGTGGAACTTTCTCTAGCCTCCGAAAGAAAAGCGCTGATTTGCTGATCCCATTTGCGGAGTGTGGTGTTGCAATTGGGGGGCTTGCGGTTGGAGAGGATAAATCAGCGATGTTTGATATCATTGCTTTGATGGATGAATTATTGCCGAAAGATCAACCTAGATATCTTATGGGCGTTGGTCGCCCTACAGATTTGATTCGTTCAATTCAACTTGGCGTAGATATGTTCGATTGTGTTCTGCCTACTAGAAACGCAAGGAATGGTCAGTTATTTACTAGTAATGGAATTATTAATATTGGAAATAGCAAATACATCAAATCATTTGACCCGCTTGATGAGAATTGCCAATGCTATACTTGCTTAAATTTTTCAAAATCCTACATAAGGCATTTGTTTAATATTAAGGAAATATTAGGGCTACGTCTTGCAACTATTCATAACTTATCTTATTATAATGATTTAATGATAACCGCACGGGAAAAAATTAAGTCTGGAGAATTTAATAATTGGTCAAAATTATATTTAAAATCAATGGCAAATCATGAAGGCATGTAAAATAACTTTATTTATTTTATTAACTCATGTCTTATATGCTCAGTTGAATATTAGCTACATGCGTTTTTATGCAAACGATAAAGATTTTATATCTGATATAAGATTGTTGGCAACTCATCGATTTAACCATTCCCATTTGCAGGTATTTTATGATGAAAATAAAACGCCACTATTAAAAGAATGGCTAGATGAGAAGGGAGACGTTCTTAAGCGTGAATACCTTGAATATAAAGGAAAAAATTTAGTTAGAACGTATTACCTTAATGATAGCCAAAGTCCAGATAGCGTTAGATATTTTGGAAAAGATGAACCATGGTCGCAAGAGTTTAGAAAGGTGCTTAATCATCAAAATAAAAGCTATTATGATAGACAAGAAACTTTGTTCGTATTAAATCAATCAAATCAATTTGATACTATGCGCTTTATCAATGTCCAAGGAAATCCCTATGGAGAGATAGAATTTATTTATAATCATCTTGGCTTTTTAGTGGGAGAAGTATGGAGATTGCTGCCGAAAAAAATAATAGTACGTAAATATGCTTATTCAACAGACATTTTAACAGGAAGAAAAGAAATTAGAGAATTCAATCAAAATGCTGAGCAAATAAGCTATATGGTATTATCGCAACCCCCAGCTGAGTCTCTATACAAAACTATCCCCCCTAGAGCTGGAAATAATCTTGATGAGATTTCTATCTTACTTGAAGATATACGCCAGAAAGACTTAAAAATACCATTTGACGTTTTTATACCAAAAACAGATCATGATTTAATGGTGCTTACAAATGGAGATAGTTTAATGGTCGAAATTGTAGATATGCAAAGACAGCAAATTATTTTTAGTATTGCTGGTGAAGAGGGAAAACTGACCATGCCTAAATATAGAGTTAAGGCAATAGTCTCAAAGTATGGAGAACCTATATACCCCTAGACTTGCTTTCAGTAGATATCAAAGAGTAAATTGATTAGGACCACATGACCAACATTAAACCAAATCGATCGATCTTAATTATTGTGTTTTCGTTAAATGTATTATTTTTACGCGCACAATCCTACCCTCCTCCTACTGATTTAATTTCAGTACCATCAGCAGCTACGCTTCAGAGGGGAAGCTATTCATTGCAAATGCATATTCAGAAAGAAGGCGGCTTAACAAGTTCAATCAGTGTTGGGCTTACCGATAGATTTCAGCTTGGCCTATCTTTTGGCTCATCAAACCTTATAGGGGATGATAGCCTAGTAATGCACCCCAAGCCCGAAACAAATCTAAAATATTTACTGATTGATGAAACAGAAACATTACCAGGAATTTCAATCGGTATTAACACGCAAGGTCATGGAAAATTTAATTCTCAAGATTCATTAATGAGATATGATATAAAAGCAATGGGCCTTTATGCTGCTAGTAGTAAAAACTGGATAACCCCCCTAGGTAACCTTGGATTACATTTTGGATCAAATTATAATTTTGTTGAGACCAATGATGGAGATAGTGATATAAATTATTTTGTTGGGTTTGATATGGAGTTTAACCCAGAGCTATCTATTTTGATGGAGTACAATGCAGCTCTTAATGAAAATGAAATGACGGCAAAGACACTAGCAATTAATAGAGGTGGATATTTAAATGCGGCTATACGTTGGACCTTTGTCGAAAGACTTCATATAGAAATAGATTTTAATAATCTTTTATTTGATGAAAATAAAGTTGATTACTTTAATCGTGAACTAAAGATTACATATATCGAATATTTTTAATGAAATCGATTTTTCCCCTTTTTTTCTTTACAATTCACTTTTTATTTTCGCAATCTGATCTTGAAAATGCTTTAAATGCCTATACTCTTCGAAGCAAGGGAAGTTTAAAAAATATAGCAAAGCCCATGCATATTAATTCTGCAATAGCATTTTATAATTCCGCCCTAAGCAAAGAGAGCTCCCCTGAAGCAGCTATAGGAATTTTGAAAAGTTATTATTTCAAAGGTAAATATGTTCTAAATGATATTGATGAGAAGAAAGTTATTTTTGATAAGGCAGTTAAGCTGGGCGTTGGTTTTATAGATCAATTTCCCAATAATGCAGGAATAAGATATTGGTATTTAACCAACCTTGGAAGTTGGGCAGAAGTATTTGGTATAATTGCTGCAGCAAGAGGAGGTTTTGCAGATATCATGAAAATTAATTCCGAAAAAATAATAGAACTAGATCCGGATTATAAAGATGGGGGTGGATATTTTATGCTAGGAGTTGTTCATTTAAGAACACCGTATGTCCCATTCCTTTTATCTTGGCCTGATAAAGATGAAGCTGAGAGATTACTAAAAATCGCCGTTAATAAAGGCGAACAAACATTGGTTCAGAGAGTTTACTATGCGAAGGCGCTCTACCAGAATGATAGACAATTATCGGCAGAGAAAATCCTCACTGAAGTATCAAATGCAACCCCCTCAAAAGATAATCAAGTAGAGGATTGGGATCAAATTATTGAAGCAAAGCAATTACTAACAAAAATAAAAAACTAGGCCAATGTCAAGTCTTGAAGAAAAAAAACTATCATCAAAAAAAATTTTTCAGGGGAAATTGATTAATTTATTTTTGGATCATGTTAAACTTCCAAATGGAGAAACAAGCACTCGCGAATGGGTTGATCATCCAGGCGCAGTATGTATTATTCCAATCTTACCATCAGGGGAGATTTGTTTAATTAGGCAATATAGGTATGGACCAAGGCAAGAGTTTATTGAAATTCCAGCAGGAAAAATTGACAAAGGAGAGAAGCCGCTAGATTGCGCAAGAAGAGAATTATCTGAAGAAATAGGGTACGCAGCAAAAAAACTTACTTTTTTGACAAAAATTTACCCAGCTATAGGTTTTTCAAATGAAATGATGTGGATGTACCTTGGTGAGAATCTCAATAAAACAGAAAGAAATTTAGATCAAGATGAATTCTTAGAATTGGTTCCTGTAACAATTCAGCAAGCCTTTGATTGGGTTAAATCTGGAAGGATATCTGATGTAAAAACAATTATTGGTATTTTATGGGTCCATCAATTGATGAATGGTATTAAATGAGTATTGTTAGTCAAAAAATAAAGAAAAAAGCGAATGAGCTTGGTTTTCAAAAAGTTGGAATAGCAAAGGTTGAGTCAGTAATTGATAATAAATACAATCTTGATAAATGGATATCAAAAGGGTTCCATGCCTCTATGCATTGGATTGAAAATAGAAAAGAAGAACGTGCAAATATTTTCAATTACTTCCCAGATGCTGTTTCATTGATATCAGTAGGGATGAATTATTTTTCCGGCACTACCCAGGATGACATAAAATCTAAATATAAATTTAGTAACTATGCATGGGGAGAAGATTACCACAGTCTTATAAAAGATCGATTGAAAATATTACTAGAATGGATAGAAAGCACATCAGAAGAAATAAAGGGAGTGGCTTGTGTTGATACTTCACCGATCATGGAAAAAGTATGGGCGCAAAAAGCTGGATTGGGTTGGCAAGGTAAACATACAAACCTTATTTCACGTGATTATGGAAGTTGGCTTTTCCTTGGTGAAATAATTCTAAATACACCTTTAGAGTATGACGCGCCTTTTGCTGAGGATCTATGTGGCTCATGTACGGCCTGTATTGATGCATGTCCTACCGATGCAATCACCAGCTATCAGCTTGATTCTAATAAATGTATTTCATATCGTACGATTGAACATAGAGGTGACTTTAATGAAAATGAGAAAGACCTTGATGGCTGGATATACGGTTGTGATGTTTGCCAAGAAGTATGCCCTTGGAATAATAAATTCAGTAAGGTATCTCATGAAGAATCATTTTTCCCTAAAACTGAAATCTTAGATTGGACTGAAAAGGAATGGTTGGGCTTAGATGATAAAACCTTTAAAAGACTATTTAAGGGCTCTGCAGTAAAAAGAACAAAATTTTCAGGCTTACAAAGAAACATAAAACAAAATTCATCTTAACTAGGAGTTTATTATGAAGATCGGAGTCTTATTATCTGGTTGCGGTGTCAATGATGGTTCAGAAATACATGAAACAGTTATCACGATGTTAGCTTTAGATAGAGCTGATGTAGAAACGCACCTAATGGCACCAAATATAGATCAAATGCATGTAATCAATCATTATACAGGTCAAGAAATGGATGAATTTAGGAATGTACTTGTTGAGTCAGCGAGGATAGCAAGAGGCGATATTAAAGATATGGCAGAAGTAACTGGTGGCGATTTAGATGCCTTGATTATTCCTGGAGGATTTGGTGTAGCAAAAAATTTATCTGATTATGCTATGTC
>CAYLUE010000036.1:6914-16511 GCA_964386795.1 uncultured bacterium | reverse complement strand
CATAAAGGGGCGCATCCCAGAATGGGAGCTACCGATGTGTGTCCTTTTATACCTATTTCAGGTATTACCATTGAAGAATGCATTGATTTATCGCATCAAGTTGGAAAGCGAGTAGGGGAGGAATTAGATATTCCAGTTTACTTTTATGAAAAATCAGCAACTAACCCTTCGAGATCTAATTTAGCAGATATTAGATCAGGTGAATATGAAGGCTTTTCAAAAAAAATTAAAGATTCTAAATGGAAGCCTGATTGTGGCCCCTCTGATTTTAATTCCAAAGCTGGAGCTACCGCAATTGGCGTTAGAAACTTCTTAATAGCGTACAATATTAATTTGAATACTAGAGATCAACGATTGGCCACTGATATTGCTTTTGAGCTTAGAGAAAAAGGTAGAAGTAAACGTGAGCCAAATCCAAAATCACCAAATTTACTTGATGGGGAAATCATAAGAAATGAAGACGGATCCCCTTTGAAGGTCGAAGGAATGTTCAAAAATGTAAAAGCGGTTGGTTGGTATATCGAAGATTATAATCGCGCTCAAATATCTATCAATTTTAATAATTATAAAGAATCATCTATCCATGATGTATTTGATGCAGCGTGTGAATTAGCAAGAGATCGCGGTGTTCGCGTCACTGGAAGCGAACTTGTCGGGTTAATTCCTTTGGATGCATTATTGATGGCAGGAAAACATTATATAATAAAACAGAATTCTTCGTTAGGCGTTCCAGTGGATGAGATTATAGAAATAGCAGTTCAATCGCTAGGATTAAATGATCTTGAGCCTTTTGAACCATCTAAAAAAATAATTGAATATGCCATTAGTGCAGAAAAAAATAAATTAGTAAATCTTAAAACAATAGATCTAATTAGTGAAATATCAACGAATAGTCCAGCTCCTGGGGGTGGATCCGTCTCTGCTTTATTGGGCTCTTTAAGCGCATCATTATGCTCAATGGTCGCTTCTCTTACCTTTCATAAAAAAGATTATATTGATTTAAGGAAACAAATGAGCGATTTAGGAGTAGAGGCACAGTTGTTAAAAGATAGGCTCTCTGAGCTAATTGATGAAGATACCGATGCATTTAATGCAATAATAAAGTCTAATAAGCTTCCTTCGGGGACAGATGAAGATCGTAAAATCAAAAAATTAGCAATCAATAATGCATATCAATTAGCAATTGAAACTCCATATGAAATAGCAACTTTATGCGCAAAGGTTCTTGATTTATGTGTTTTACTTAGTCAAAAAGGAAACCCAAACTCAATTAGCGATATTGGTGTTGCTTCTGAGTCTGCTTTGGCTGGCTTTAAAGGGGCATCCATGAATGTCATAATCAACCTTCCAAGTATTAATGATAAAAAAATACAAAAAGAAATGAAGGAAAAGTTAGAAAATATGAGCAAAACTGTTGAGAGTTCTTATGAATTAACTAATTCTGAAGTTTATAAAGTTATGAATTCGTAATGAATTACAAGTTAGCAAAAGCAGTTGATAGAGCTAAATCGTATGTTTCTCAATTAGTTGTTGAGGGAAGCAGCTATTCTTCTAATATTGATTTAAATAAAATATGGCAACTTAATGACAGTTATATCGTATCCCCTCTTGGTTCAGGAATCATAATAATTGATCAAATGCTTGCACATCAGAGAATTCTTTATGATGGAGTTATAAAATCATTTGAGTCATCTTCATTTTCTTCACAAACATTGCTTTTCCCAATAAAAATGAAATTCACTCCTAATAGGTTTTCAAGCTTACTAGATGCACTACCATTTATGAATAAGATTGGCTTTAATTTGAAAGACAATGGAGAAAATCATGTAATTCTTGAATCAATCCCATCAGAAATGCTTTGGGGAAATGAGAATGTGATAATCAACCAAATGATTGATGACTTCCAATCAATGACAAAGAAAGAATTTTCTAAAGAAAAGGCTCTTGCTTTAAGTTTTTCCAATCAAGCCTGCATCAAGCATGGCAATAATCTTAACAATACTGAAATGAACGAACTAGTGAATAGGCTATTTGGAACTAGCGAGCCATTTATTTGCCCTAATGGCAAATCAATCTTAATTCAAATACCTCTAAACGAGATTGAAAAAAAATTCACAAAAAAATAATATAATTTCAGACATAATTATTAATTAAATGGAATTTATTCCTGCAATTATTGGCCCTACCGCAAGCGGAAAAACTGATTTAGCAATTCGTTTAGCAAAAAAAATCAATGGTGAAGTCATTGGTTTGGATTCACGCCAAATATATAAAGATATACCGATTGGCACAGCACAACCAACCGTGAGTGAAACTAGTTCAATAAAGCATCATCTAATTGGAGTTAAACCAGTAACTGAAATAATCAATGCAGGATCTTATGCAAAGCTGGTAATCAAATGCATTGAAAAGATAAAATCAATAAATAAAGTTCCAATTATTTGTGGAGGATCAGGTCTATATTTTCGGGCAATATCAAAGGGAATATTTGATAGTAGTCGCTCTGAATTAGAAGTTAGAGGTAAGCTTGAATTAGAGTACGAAAATGGTGGAGCTGCAATGATGCTAAAGCGATTAATAGATTTAGATTTTGAATACTCTAAGTTAATTCATATTAATAATAAAAAAAGATTAGTTAGGGCATTAGAGATTTATGAGACTACAGGAAAATCACCATCAGAGCATTTTGCGAATCAAAGGAAATACCCGATTCCAGTTCCGAATCTTTTTTCTATCTATTTGGATTGGGATAGAGGAGAAATAAAAGATAATATAGTAAAAAGAACTTCACAAATGCTAAGCGATGGATGGATAGAAGAAGTAAAATATTTATTAAAAAAACACCCCAATATAGATTTACACCCACTTGATTCTATAGGATATAATCAAATAATATGCCATTTAAAAGGCGAGACAACTTTAAAGCAACTTGCAGAACAAATTAATATTAAGACTAGACAGTTTGCAGTAAAACAGGCTAAATGGTTTAAAGGGGAAGAAATTGATTTAACAATCAGCATGAGCCATATGATCAATCTAGATAAAATTATTGAAAAAATTTCTATGTTGCTTAATTAATTATATTTAATTTTAATTAACTCTTTAAACCGTTCCTGAGAGAAGGTAAGAGTATTTAATATACCTCTACATAACTTGTCTCGGAACGATTCAATATTATTTAGAGGTTTTTTTATGTCAAAAGATAGCAGAAAAAAAATATTAGATCCGAAAGCTATCAATCGTTCAGTTATTAGATTGGCGCACGAAATTTTGGAAAGAAATAATGGTGTGGACGAATTAGTTTTAATCGGAATTCTTTCCCGCGGGGAGCCTCTGGCTAAGCGACTACAAAATCTTATAAAAAAAATATCTGGCTCTAGTGTTCCGATTGGAACTTTGGATATTACCTTTCATCGAGATGACTTTAGAGATCGGTTTGTCGTTCCACAAGTTAAGGGAACAAATATCAATGAAGATATTAATCATAAAACTTTAATTCTTGTAGATGATGTATTGTATACAGGCAGAACGATTAGAGCTGCCATGGATGAATTGCACTCATTTGGTAGACCAAATAAGATTCAGTTAGCTGTTTTAGTTGACCGTGGCCATCGAGAGGTTCCTATTCGAGCAGACTTTGTTGGAGCCAATATTCCCACTCATGAAGGTGAACACGTAAAAGTCGAACTTGAAGAGATTGATGATAAAGATCTCGTTAGTTTGATAAAATACAGAGTTAAAGAATGAAAAATATCCATTTATTAGGACTTAAGGATTATCCAGAAGATGATATTCAAACAATTATTGATACAGGTTTTAGATTTAAAGAGGTACTTGATAGGCCAATAAAAAAAGTTCCCTCACTTCAAGGAAAAACTATCGTTAATCTTTTTTTTGAAAATTCAACTAGAACAAGGATAAGCTTTGAGCTAGCTCAAAAAAGATTAAGCGCAGATACTGTCAATTTTTCCGCTTCAACATCTAGTTTGAAAAAAGGGGAAACATTCAAAGATACTGTACAAAATATAGAAGCTATGAAAATTGATGCTGTTGTTATGAGACACCCTACGCCTGGCTCACCGCTTCAACTCACAAAATATATTGATGCAATAGTTATTAATGCTGGTGACGGAACACATGAACACCCTACTCAAGCTATACTAGATATGATGAGCCTACATGAAAAATTTGGCTACCTTAAAGGCCTTAAAGTCGGCATTGTAGGTGATATATCTCACAGCAGAGTTGCACTTAGTAATATTTATGGCCTTCAAACAATGGGGGCTGAAGTTACACTTTGCGGACCGTCAACTTTAATTCCATCATTTGCTGAAGATCTTGGCGTTAATGTGAATTATGATATAAATGAAGTGATTGAATGGGCTGATGCATTAAATGTATTAAGAATTCAACGAGAAAGAATGGATGGCGGTCTTTTGCCATCCATTCGTGAATATCGAAACCTTTTTGGTATTTCTGAGCAGCGATTATCTGAACATAAAAAAGAGATTGTCATTATGCATCCTGGACCAATGAATAGAGGCGTAGAGATTGATAGCGTTGTTGCTGATAGCGACCAAGCTATTATTCTTGACCAGGTATTAAATGGCGTTGCATCAAGAATGGCAATTTTATATTTGCTTTTAGGTGGAAAATCAGATAAGGAATCTGATTAGATGAATATCTCAAAACTGAAAAAAAATATTGTTCTAAAAAATGGAACAATACTTGATCCGTATAATAATACTGAGAAAAAAGGTGACATACATATTGAGAATGGTAAAATAAAATCAGTTGGTAAAATATCCGCCCCAAAGACATCAGAAATTATTGATTGTAAAGATTTAATTATTACCCATGGTTTTTTTGATATACATGTACACTTTCGCGAACCCGGCAGAGAAGATAAAGAGGATCTTAATTCAGGCTCTCTAGCTGCGCTTGCAGGTGGCTTTACTAGAGTGTGCGCTATGCCAAATACAGACCCTCCTATTGATAGCCCTGAATCAATTCGCTACATTGTTGACAGATCTGAAGAATGCCCTATCCATATACATCCCATAGGATGTATAACCAAGTCTCAAGAAGGAAAAGAAATTACAGAAATGGGTGCAATGATTGCAGAAGGCGCTCTCGCATTTAGTGACGATGGTTTACCTATTAATGATTCAGGAGTCATGTACAATGCTTTAGAATATTCCTATATGTTCGATGTGCCAATAATTAATCACGCAGAAGATGATTGCTTAAAAAGGGATGGATTAATGCACGAAGGAAAAGTATCTACTCATCTAGGGTTGCCTGCAAGTCCTGATATTACAGAATCAAATATGGTTTTTAGAGACCTAGAGCTATCAATACTTACTGGAGCAAGATTGCATGTTCCACATGTCAGTTCTGCCAAATCGATTAGCCATATTAAATCAATGAAAAAAAAGAATGATAAAATCACCGTTGAAGTGACACCTCATCATCTATTTTTTAGCGATGAAGATCTTTATACATTTGATACTAATTTAAAAGTTGCTCCCCCCATTAGAACCAAGAAGGATAGAAAAGCTATTATTGATGCAATCAAAAATGGAATAATTGACTGTATTGCCACTGATCATGCACCACACACAATCGAAGAGAAAGAAGGCACCTTCGATATGGCTCCTTTTGGAATGATAGGCTTAGAATCCTGTTTTGGTGCAGCAAGCAAAGTATTAATTAATGATAATGAGATGGATCAGATGAGCTTGGTAAAGCTATTAACGGTTAACCCTAGAAAAATCCTGGGCTTAGATCAAAATTTATTTAAAGAAGGGACCGAGGCGGAGATAGCAATTTATGATCCAAAATTAGAATGGAAATTCTCATTAGAAAATATTTATTCTAAGTCAAAAAACTCACCTTTTCTTGGCAGGGAAATGAAGGGGAAGATTAAATCAACCATTGTAAAAGGCCATATCACATCTATTGATTAATTATAAGTTGACTATGACTGTCAATACAGTCTAATATTGTCGGCTAAATTCTAAGCAAAAATATGAAAACGAGATCACTTAAATCTGATGAAATAAATAAAGATTGGTATGTTGCGAATGCTGAAGGTAAGACCTTAGGTCGCCTTGCTAGTCAAATAGCAAAAGTCTTACGAGGTAAGCATAAACCATCTTTTACTCCACATATGGATATGGGGGATTTTGTTGTTGTTGTTAATGCTGAAAAGGTTACTGTTTCGGGAAAAAAAGAAAGCGATAAGACTTATTTTAAACATTCAGGCTATATTGGCTCTACAACATTCACAAAGTTAGATCAAATGCGACGCTCACACCCTGAGAGAATAGTTGAAAAAGCAGTTTGGGGTATGTTGCCAAAGAATCGCTTAGGAAGAGCAATAATAAAACATTTAAAGGTTTATCAAGGACCAGATCATCCACATGAAGCCCAACAACCGAAAGAGTTAAATATTTAATGGCAGTTGCTAATTATAAAGCAATAGGTCGCAGGAAAGATTCTGTTGCTAGAGTTAATATGTCGCCTGGCAAGGGTGATATTGTAGTTAATGGTCGACCGTTTAAAGATTATCTTTGCAGGGAAAGCTTAGCAATCGTTGTAACCCAGCCTTTAGATTTAGTAGATCAACGAAATTCTTATGATCTTAAGATAAATGTTAATGGTGGGGGTTTGAGCGGTCAAGCTTCAGCTATCCGCCTGGGTATTGCAAGAGCGCTAAATGAAGTTAGTAGTGATTTTCGTCCAGCATTAAAACAAGCAGGCTTTCTGACTAGAGATGCGCGTGAGGTAGAAAGAAAAAAATATGGACAGCCTGGTGCTCGCAAAAAATTTCAATTTTCTAAACGATAAATAAACTATTTATGTCAAAAATAAAATTTGAAGATTTATTAGGTACCGGAGCACATTTTGGCCATGTAACACGCAAATGGAATCCAAATTATAAACCGTTTGTGTTAATGGAAAAAAATGGAATTCATATTATAAATCTTGATGAGACTTTACGATGCCTAGATAAAGCAAATTCATTTATACAGTCTCGATCAAAAAAAGGTGGCGAATTCCTTTTTGTTGGTACAAAAAAGCAGGCTAGGGATATAGTTCAGCAGGAAGCAGATCGCTGCTCTATGTTTTATGTTGTTGAGCGTTGGCTGGGTGGAACTTTGACTAATTTTTCAACAATAAAGAAAAGCATTAAACGCCTACATTTACTTGAAAAAGAAGGTTCTCCTATCTATGAAAACCAAACGAAAAAAGAAGTTCAGATGTTAAATAGAGAGAGAATTAAACTTTCTGATCAACACAGGGGAATTAAAGACATGCGTCGCCTTCCAGATGCTGTTATCATTGTTGATACTAATCTTGAAAGCACTGCAGTTGCTGAAGCAGGACGTCTTGGTATCCCCATCATTGCAATTGTTGATTCAAATACTGATCCAACCATGGTTGATTATCCTATTCCTGCTAATGATGATTCAATTCGAACTATTCAGTTAATTATATCAGCTTTAGCTGACACCATTCTCGACTCATCTGCAAAAAAATCAAAATCCGCAGCAGAAAAAGAACCACAAAAAGAAAAACCTAAAAACAGCCTAAACGCTCTCTCTAAGAAAGAAATACCCAAATTAAATCTTAAAGAAAATAAAAAATCATCAGATGAAAATGTCAAATCTGATGACGATTCAAAGAAAAATTAACTATAATAAATATATTTAATAAGGCCCAACAATATTATGTCTATTGATGCAAAAGTAGTTAAAACATTACGAGAAAGAACTGGCGCAGGGATGATGGATTGCAAGAAAGCTCTTTTGGAGACAAGTGGAGATTTAGAAAAAGCTATCGATCATTTAAGAAAAACAGGGATAGCAAAGGCAGAAAAAAAAGGCCAACGAACCACTAAAGAAGGATTAATATTTTCTTATATTCATCATGGTGGGAAGTTAGGTGTTTTATTGGAACTAAATTGCGAAACAGATTTTGTCGCAAAAACTGAAGGCTTTGCTAATTTAGCGCATAATTTATCAATGCAGATAGCTGCTACGAATCCTAACTCGATATCGAGAGAAGATATGGATTCATCAGTTCTTCAAAGAGAGAAAGATATTTTTACTGATCAAGCAAAAGAATCTGGGAAACCTGAAAATATCATTGAAAAAATGGTTGAAGGTAGGATAGAAAAATTTTACGCTGAATCTTGCTTATTAGAACAGCAATATATAAAGGATTCTGAAAGGAAAGTATCAGATTTGCTTACAGAATCCGTTTCAACCCTTGGTGAGAATATAGTGGTTAATCGTTTTGTTCGCTACGCCATCGGTGAGCAATAAACCCAATTAAATTATTTATATGAGTAAACCTGCCTATTCGCGGATTTTGTTAAAATTAAGCGGCGAGGTATTATCTGGTAATCAAGAATACGGCATTGATCCAATTAAAGCTTCAAACTTGGCCAATGAGATTAAAGATGTTCATCAAATGGGAATTGGTATTGCTCTTGTAATTGGTGCAGGTAATATTTTTAGAGGAATTAAGGCTGCTAGCAAAGGAATGGATCGGGTTACTGGTGATTATCTAGGTATGTTAGCTACAATAATGAATGCAATCAGCATACAGGATGCCTTAGAAAAATTAGATGTTGAAACTCGAACTTTATCTGCGATAACAGTTACACAGATATCAGAACCTTATATTCGCCGACGCGCATTAAGACACCTAGAAAAAAATAGAGTAGTAATTGTAGCCGGGGGTACTGGAAATCCATATTTTACAACTGATACAGCAGCCGCTTTACGAGCAACTGAATTGAAGGCAGAAATTTTATTAAAGGCTACTAAAGTCAATGGAGTTTTTGATAAGGATCCAGAGCTTAATCAAGATGCAAAACATTATGAGCAAATAACTTATTCTGATGTTATATCAAAAAATCTTCGGATTATGGATATGACTGCAATTACATTATGTAAGGAAAATGATTTACCTATACGCGTTTTTGATGTAAATCAAAAAGGCAATTTAAAAGATATTTTATTAGGTAAGAAGTTAGGAACGATTATTTCATAGGTTTATATGTTTGAAGATATAAAAAAAGAAACCAGACAAAAAATGTCACAATCTATCGAGCATGCAAAGTCAGAACTTCTTAAGGTTAGAACTGGAAGAGCTAATCCTGATCTATTGAATTCTATCCAAGTTGAATACTATGGAACAATGACCCCATTGAATCAGGTTTCCACAATAACTGTGCCAGAACCAAGAATGATTTCTTTGCAACCGTTTGAAAAAACACTTATTCCAATTATTGAAAAAGCCATTATGGATTCCAATTTAGGATTAACTCCAAATAATAATGGAAACACTGTTTTAGTTCCAATTCCAAGCCTAACTGAAGAGAGAAGGCAGGATTTAATTAAATATGTTCATCAATTAATTGAAGAAGGTAGGATTGTTGTTCGAAATATTCGTAGAGATTCGATTCACAATGTAAAAGAGTTTGGTAAAGATGAGCATATTTCAGAAGACGATACGAGAAGGCAGGAAAGTGAGATTCAAACTTTAACTGATGAGCATATATCAATATTGAATGGTCTTCAA
>CAYLUE010000036.1:0-6814 GCA_964386795.1 uncultured bacterium | reverse complement strand
AAGTGAGATTCAAACTTTAACTGATGAGCATATATCAATATTGAATGGTCTTCAAGAGTCGAAAGAGAATGAGTTGAAAGAGTTCTAGTATATTTATTTTTCTCAGATCTAAATCATTACTCGCATTTAGAGAAGCCGCACCCTGGGCAAGTAACACAACCAGCTTCATGCATTACCGAACTACCACAATCCGGACAATTACTTATATTTTTAAATGTAAAATCAGTTACTTGCTCATTTAAATCATTGACCTCTTCAGATGTGGCCATTGTGATTGGTGATTTCTTGCTTTCGTGGTTATTGTCCAATGCTTGACCGCTGTTATTATCTTCTCTTAGATAATCATCTAGGGCTTTACCAATAGCATCAGGCGTTGAAAGGATTAATCTTCCATCTTCCCAGGTTGGGTTAGGTCCGCTAATACCTTTTAACTGCTTGACAATTGCATTTGGATCAATTCCTGATCGTAGCGCAAGCGAAATTAATCGACTAATCGCTTCGGATTGTGCCGCAGCATTGCCACCAGCTTTTCCAATAGTAGTAAATACTTCACATAATCCATTATCATCTTGATTAATCGTTATATAAAGTTGACCTTCTCCAGTGCGCATTCTTCGAGTAATTCCAACGGTTTCATTGGGACGAATTCTTGGCCTTTTTTCATCTTGATTATTTATCGCTAAAGAAGCTTCCTCTTGGGTTTTATCATCTTTTTTATTATCATCGGTAATTAAGATGCCTTCACGCGAACCTTCCCGATAAACAGTTATACCTTTAAGGTTTGCTTTATAGGCAGTCATATATATATCAGCCACGGTTTCTTTTTTAATATCTTGATGCAGATTTACTGTTGAAGATATTGAGCTATCAATATATTTTTGAATGACACCTTGCAGTTTAACTCTAAAATAAGGATCAATATCATGAGCTGTAACTACATGGCTAGGTAAGTTTTCATCATCACCAAATAGTTTTTCAATGATGGGGTGATAAACTTTATATTCATCAAATTCACGCCCAAAGCCATCATTCTTTTTTACTCGTCTTTTATATGATGTTGCAAAAATAGGCTCTATTCCAGAGGTGACTCTAGCTACTATTGCACCACTACCCGTTGGTGGAACAGTTAGAACGGTAGAGTTCCTGATCCCATCTTCTTTTATTTTATCTCTTAAGTTCTTTGGAAGGTTTTTAACAAATTTGCTCTTTCTGTATCCGCTCCATTTAAAATAAGGGAAGGAACCTTTTTCTTTTGCTAAATCTGAACTGGTCTCATAAGCGGTATCGCAAAAAATCTTCATTACTTGGTCAATAGTTTGCAGAGCATCTTCGCTATCATACTTAATACCCATACGTACAAGCATATCACCAAGGCCCAGTATTCCAAGGCCAACTCTTCTATCATTTTGAGCATTTTCTTTTTGCGTATCTAGTGCGTGGCGATCAAGATTATAATCAATTACATTGTCAAGGAATCGGGTTGCAATCCCAATAGTATCTTTAAATTCCTCAATCATGAAATTACCTTTTTCATCTACATATCGTTCTAAGTTAACTGAGCCTAAATTGCAGCACCCTCCATCAGGCAATGGCTGCTCAGCGCAAGGATTCGTTGAAACTAAGGGGCTACAATATTCAGCATTATGATAATCTGTCATTGTATCCCAGAATAATAGTCCCGGTTCAGCGCTAGAATGTGCGCAATCAATAATCTTTTCCCATAGCTCTTTTGCTTTGATGGTACTATAGACTTTGTTCTCATATTTAAGATCAAAATCTGAATCTTTTTCAACTGCATCCATAAATTCATGTGTTAGCAGAACTGATATATTTGAATATTTTACCATATTGATATCATCAGATTTAATTGAAATAAATTTTTCAATATCGGGATGATCAATACGAAGGGTTTGCATATTAGCGCCCCTGCGACCATGCTGAGCAATGGTATTGGTATTCTCACTAAATAAATTCATAAACCCTACTGGCCCACAAGATTCTCCTCCGGTACCATTAATCTCAGCTCCAGACGGTCTTAATACTGATAAATCATGACCGCATCCACCGCCAAATTTATAGGTACGAGCCTCTTCTTGAATGGTTCTATAGATAGAGTTAATTGAATCATCTTTAATGCCTACTACGTAGCAATTATTTAATGTTGTAGTTATATCTTCACGGCCCGCACCATGCATGATTCTACCACCAGGAGTAAATTTGAAATCTTCAAGTATAGAATAGAATTTCTTTTCCCAGTGTTTTTGTAATTTCTTGGTTTTTTCAACACTAGCCAATGCCTTAGCTTGTCTTTGCCATAATTCATAAGGATGGCTTTCCCAGGGTGCTAAGTACTTATTTTTGAGAACATCGGCACCTAAGTTGTCCCCATCGTAGTAGTTTTCTATATGATAATGTTGAAGGTCATCGGTCGCATCTTGATCATTAACCTCTTTGGTTAATTCTCTAACCGTTTCTTCAACGATATTATTAATATCTTCAGTATTCTTTTTTCCAGATGGAAAATTTAGTTCAATCGCTTCAGCCATATAAGAATTCCTTTATGGTATGTGGATACAATTTTAAAAAAACGAGGTTCAGTTAGGCTGACATTCGAAAAAGTAATAATCACTTGGGTTGGCACCACCAATATATTAATCATACAAAAACACATCAAGAAGAAAAGTAAAAAAAAATGATCACCCCTCGAAAAATTTATTTATATAACTATTTATTCATAAATTCATTTACCAATATTTGATTATTTTTAAAAGAAAATTTCCTCAAAAAAAGCAAATTTTTTATATTAAAAATCCTCTTATTTAGTCGGTAAAATATAATCAATAAAGTATTTTTTGGAATTCTAACTCAGCAAAATTGCTAATTAATAATTAAATAGGATAGATTAACTAATGAAGAATAATCATAATGATAAACTTTCAATTTCAGTTGCAAGCTTAAGAGATATTGATTCTGTTTATTCATTAAGACATGAAGTTTATGCTGATGAGCTTGGTCAGTATGAAAAAAATAAAAACAAATCTTTAATTGATAATGATCAGGTAAAAAGCACTTATATCCTTGCGCATCAAAATAAGAAGCTAGTCGGCTTTGTGGGAGTTACTTCTCCAGATAGCCCTAAATTTTCTTTTGAAGCGTCTTTGCCAAAAACAGAATTGTCATTTGGACTAGATAATACTTTTGAAATACGAGCATTAACTGTTAAGCAATCTTCGCGTGGTGAAAAAATTGCAAATTTTTTAATGTATAGCGCGTTTCGCTGGATTCAATCTCGCGGTGGAAAAAGAATAATTTCAATGGGCAGGATAGATGTTTTAGATATATATCTAAAACTTGGAATGCAAAAATATAATAAAAACTTTCAAGCTGGCGAAGTAGCCTATGAATTAATTGGAGCCAAGGTAAGTGATATATCGTCTCACATCACCTCTATTGATTCGCAAATTAAAAAAATGGAAGCTATGGTTGACTGGAAAATGAATTTTTCCTTTTATCAACCATCAGAATGCTACCATGGAGGGGCATTTTTTGATGCGATTGGAGATCGTTTTGATGATCTGTCAAGAATTCGAACGGTTATTAACGCCGATGTTTTAGATGCATGGTATGACCCTGCTCCAGAAGTTCAAAAAATGATTACAAATGAATTGCCATGGACCATTAAAACTTCTCCACCCACTAGAGCAGAAGGCTTAATAAAGGTCATAGCTGAAAATAGGAATGTGAGTAATAATTCGATACTTCCTGGCGCTGGTTCATCTGATTTGATTTTTCTTGCTTTTTGCCATTGGCTAAAACCTGCGTCTAAAGTACTAATTTTAGATCCTACATATGGAGAATATTCACATATTTTTGAGAAAATAATCAAATGTCAGGTTGAGCGTTTTGAATTAAAAAGAGAAGAAGGTTATAAAATAAATTTAGATTCCCTGGCGATAAAATTAGATCAGAAATTTGATTTATTTATTTGGGTGAATCCAAATAGCCCAACAGGATTACATGTAAAAAGAGAAGATGTTGAAAACATATTAAAAAAACAGTCTGGCTGCAAAAGAATATGGATTGATGAGACATATATTGAATATGTTGGCAAAGGGCAATCCTTAGAATCATTTGCCGCCCGCTCATCAAACACTATTGTTTGCAAGTCTATGTCAAAAGTCTATGCATTAAGTGGATTAAGGTCAGCCTATCTATGCGCATCACCTCATCAATTGGAAGATCTCAAAGTATTAACCCCACCTTGGTCGATAAGTTTGCCTGCACAAATAGCAGCTACTTATGCATTGCAATCCAATAGTTATTATTTTGAGAAATATCAAGAAACGTATGATCTTCGAGAAGGATTGGTAGCAAAACTAAAAGATATTGGTATTGATGAAATTATTCCAGGGGTGGCAAACTTTATAATGTTTCATCTGCCAACTGATTTCAAATCCGTTAGTTCAATAATTTCTGAATGCAGAAAAAAAGGTTTATTTCTTAGAGACGTTTCAGGGATGGGAACCTCAATTGGTAAGAGCGCTATGAGAATGGCTGTAAAGGATGACGCTACAAATAAACGTATGATAGAAATATTTAAAGCGGCTGTAAATTAGGTGTTAATTAGAGATAAAAAATGAATACACTACAACCATTTCACGTTGCGTTCCCTGTTAGAGACCTTAAGTCCACTAAAGAATTTTATACTACCATATTAGGATGTTCAGTTGGCAGAACAAGCGACCATTGGATTGATTTTAATCTATTTGGTCATCAGGTAGTTGCGCATTTAAGCCCAAAGGAAGCAGGGATGGTAGATACTGGAGATGTAGATGAAAAGAAGGTTCCCGTTAGGCATTTTGGTGTGATTTTAGAATGGAATCAATGGCATGAATTTGCAGATAAACTTAAAGCTAAGAACGTTCAGTTTATTATTGAACCTTACATTAGATTTAAAGGGGAGGTAGGGGAGCAGGCTACTATGTTTTTATTGGATCCGAGCGATAATGCGCTAGAATTTAAATCATTCAAAGACCAGTCCTTTATTTTTAAAAAATAATAAGTTAAATAGCTTGCCATGTCAAATCATTTAATCGCTATTGTTGGAAGACCTAACGTAGGAAAATCAACTTTCTTTAATCGTCTACTTAAACAGAGAAAAGCTATAGTTGGCTCAGAAGAAGGGATTACCAGAGATCGGTTATATGGTGAGATCGATTGGTCTGGGCACTCGTTAACTTTTATTGATACGGGTGGATATATACCCGAGGATATTGATGTGTTCAATAGCGCAGTTAGAGATCAAGCTCTTGCTGCTATTAATGAAGCTGATCTAATTTTATTTATGGTTGATGGAAAATACCATCCTACCGCATCCGATAAATCATTAGCAAGCCTGATTCGTGAATCCGGCAAGAAGTTTATCTTGGCAGTAAATAAATGCGACACTTTAGAATTAGATAAGCAGGTATATGGCTTCCATGAGTTAGGTATGGATCCTATTTGTTCGGTTTCTGCATTAAATGGTAGATTAACAGGAGATTTACTTGATTTAATATTGGACCAACTACAAGTTGAAGGAAGCGATCAGATCAATGAGGTTGAAGAAGGAATGCGTATGGCGATTGTTGGTATGCCAAATGTAGGCAAGTCATCAATTACAAATGCCCTGCTTCAAAAAGAACAAACTATTGTGACTCCCATCGCAGGCACAACACGCGATTCGATAGATTCTAGATTAAAATATTACGGTAAATCCATTACTCTTGTTGATACAGCTGGGCTTAGGAAAAAAAGTAAGCTAGATGACAATATAGAATTTTACAGCAATGTTAGAACCAAGCGAGCGATTATCAGCGCTGACGTTGTTTTGGTTGTGGTAGATGCAGAAAAAGGTTTTACTAAGCAAGATAAATCTATTATGGATGATGTCATCACCAAAGGTAAAGGAATGGCTATCATTGTTAATAAATGGGATTTAGTCAAAAAAGAAACCAATACAACGAAAGAGTTTGCTTTAGAAATGTCGCTTCAGTTTAAATCATTAGCGCATTATCCTGTATTATTTATTTCCGCAAAGACCAAGCAGCGAATCAGTAGTATCTTAAAAAAAGCTCATGAAATTTATGAATTACGTCAAAGTAAAATCTCTACATCTGAATTAAATAAATTTTTACAGAAAGTTTTAATTCTGCAAAGCCCACCTGCTATCAAAGGTAAGGCAATCAATTTAAAATACATGACTCAGGTTAATTCCGCGCCGCATCTTTTTGTAATTTTTACTAATTACCCCAAAATTATTCCTGCCAGTTATAAGCGTTTTGTAGAAAATCAGTTGAGAGAAAAGTATGATCTTGAGGGCATACCAATTAGAATATCATTTAGGAAGAAATAAAATGCGAGCGCGAAATTTACCAAGGAGGTTGTAGAGGTAAGAGATTCGGCAAGAGAAAATCGCGCTCGCATTTTATTAGACTCAATAAATCATTAAAAGTTTCAAGAAATAAATAATATGTGATTTAACTCACAAAATAGAGTTGGCTATCGACAAAAAATCATCTAACTTTCCCGGCGTTCATCATACTAGATTTAATTATTTAAATAAAATAATTCGTGACGCGGGGTGGAGCAGTCTGGTAGCTCGTCGGGCTCATAACCCGAAGGTCGTAGGTTCGAATCCTACCCCCGCTACAAATAAAAAACCCTCTATGTCTTTTGATATCGAGGGTTTTTTTTCAGTGATAAATTTTATGAATTCAATAAGGAAAAAAATGCAATCATTAATGATAACAAAATACGGTGATTTAAATACAAG
>CAYLUE010000035.1:0-16852 GCA_964386795.1 uncultured bacterium | reverse complement strand
CACTATCTGAAGGTTTAAATGCAGATATCGGACTTAGTAAATCATCTGATGATGCATTCAAAGATGCATTAAATCGTCATGGAAAACGCGGCGGGCACCGTAAAGATCCTGGATTCCTTTGGAAAGTAGCAGCAGAAATGCAAGGCAAACTTTCCCAGGAAGAAAAAGATAGGCTCTTTGCTTGGATGGATGACCATTCTGTTCCTTTCATGCATGCCCCCGAAAAAGATGACCACCATGGACCTAAAGGAGATAAAGGCGGTATGGATTTTCGCCTATTATTTACTGTCCTTGATGCTGATCAGCAAGAGGCTTTAAAAGGTATTTTAGACGCCTACAGAGTGCAAATGGAAGATGTTTGGACGCAAATGAAAGATGGCTCAATGGATGAGGGTACCGGCAAAGCAGAGCTTGAAGCTTTAGAGTTAGCTATGAAAACAGAGGTCGAATCGCTCCTTACTGATGACCAAAAAGCGCAACTTGACGCGATGCTAGCTGAAATGAAAGATAAAATGGAAGCAGCAAAGAACGCTGAGTATGATGCAATGATTACTGCGCTAAGCATGACCTCAGAACAAGAAGCTAGCTTAAGCGCTATTAATCAACAGCACAATGAGGCTGTGAAAGCACTATTGGAAGCTGCAAAGAAAGCTGGCAAAGATGTTGATAGGCTTGAGCTTGGAGAGAAAATTAAAACCTTGATGATGGAGCGCAATACAAGCTTAGAAACACTCTTTAGTGATCAGCAATTAGAGATAGTTAAAGTTCACATGTCTCTTGTGATGATGTTTTCAAAACATTGTGATGGTAGAAAAGATGGACGCTGGGGTGATTCAGATGATAAAGGTGGATCAACAAAAAGATAATTATATCTATCTTAATGAATAGATTAAAAGGCTGAAGTAAATACTTCAGCCTTTTTTTTTAACTTTTTTTATAGAGCTTAGTCTAAATAGAAAATGCATGCGAACAGACAACGAATTAATAAAAGAATTCCAAGAGGGTAGAGAAGCTGCTTTTAATGAATTGGTCGATCGTTATCTATCAAGCACATATGGGTTTTTTACTAAATTTACCAATTCTAAAGAGGAGGCTGAGGATTTAGCTCAGGAAATTTTTATTAAAATGTATAAAGCACTTAAAAAATTTCGCTTTGAATCTGAATTCAAGACCTATTTATATCGGGCAAATATCAATATGTCTAATACTTATTTAAGGCGCAATAAATGGAAAAATATGCTTCATTTAGATCAAGCTACTGAGCCTGGATATATTGACACGACAAATGAAGATGCATGGAAACGAAAAGAGCTATGGGATGCGATCGCAAAACTTCCTAAACGACAGCAAACGGTTGTTACTATGAGAATAGCTGAAAATTTATCCTACAAAGAAATTGCTAAAATTATGAAAATTAGTGAAAATTCCGCGAAGGTCAATTACCACCATGCGGTTACAACCTTAAAAAAATATTTTGAAAACTAACATGAAAATTGAAGAACAATTTAAAAAATTATTAAATACATCATCTGATACAATTGAATCAGGTGCGTTTTTAGCAAACCTTCATTCTGAGCGGCTACGACGCGATGATAGAAGGAACAAATTATACGATGGATTTATATCCTTATGCTTTATACTTGCCTTTAGTTTTATTACCATGAGTCAATTAACAAATGATCCAACTATCTATGCATCAGTTGATTTGCAGCCTTATGCAGAGATGGATGAGGAAACCGAAGAGTATGTTAATGATCTTGCCTATTATTTAATCAATACCAGCGATGATATTTGGGAGACTATAGATTTCTTTGAAACTATCAACTTTGACAAAGTAATCGCTATGAACAATGGAGAGATATATGAATAAAATTGTTATAATTCTTATGAGCTGCTCAATTATCTTTTGCCAGCCAGGAAAGGCGCGTGGCCCTGGAGGTCAATACGAGAATCGAATGGAGATGATGATGGTTTGGAAGCTTACTGACTACTTAAATCTATCTGAACAGCAAGCAGAAAAACTCTTTCCTAGAATGCGCAACCATCGAGTAGAGATAGGAAAGTACCACAAGGATGAAAAAGAGCTTTTTGATTCCTATCTTTCAAAGATCAAAAAAGGGGAAAAGGTTTCCCAGTCCGATGTGAATACGATGCTAAAAAAAATGGAGACGTTATCTCAAAAAAAGAGTAACAATCGAATAAAATTTATTAGATCAACCAGCGATATTCTTGAACCCAATCAACAAATTATGTTTATGAGCTTTGAGCCCTATATGAAAGAACAAGCTCAAAAAGGAATAAAGGAGAATTTTCGCAAAGGGCCTAAGCCTAGGATGGATAAAGGCAAAAGACGAAGATAATTCACATCGATAAATAAAAAACCCTCTTTTAAGAGGGTTTTTTATTACCACTTATTATAATTACAATTTAATTTTTGTTTTCCAAAACCTTAGAATTATGAAAAGAATATATAATTTTAGCGCAGGACCTGCGATGTTGAACCCTTACGTGATTGAAGCAACATCTAAGGCCACAATCGAATATAATGATAGCGGAATGAGCTTAATGGAGATGAGCCATCGGTCCCAACCTGTTGTTGACATGGTTGCAGAAACCGACCTTTTGGTTCGTGAGCTATTAAAGATTCCTGAAAATTATCATGTGTTATTTTTACAAGGTGGGGCCTCGCTTCAATTCAGCATGATTCCGATGAACTTACTTAATGATGATCAAACTGCTGACTATACAGATACAGGCGCTTGGGCGCAAAAGGCAATTAATGAAGCGCAGGTATTTGGAAATATTAACGTCGCCTGTTCTTCTAAGGATTCTGTTTATAATCATATTCCTAAAGCATTAAATCAATCTAGCGATGCGGTTTATCTGCATCTGACATCAAATAATACTATCTACGGAACACAGTGGTCATCATTTCCAGAATTAATGAATCCAGATTCTTTTCTTGTAGCGGATATGTCTTCTGATATATTTAGTAGAGAAATTAATATAGTAGACTTTGGATTAATTTATGCAGGCGCGCAAAAAAATATTGGCCCAGCTGGCGTAACACTTGTAATCGTGAGAGATGATATTTTAGGTAATATCAACCGTAAAATTCCTATTATGCTGCAATACCAAACTCATATTGCAAAACATTCCATGTTCAATACCCCTCCGGTGATGGCGATTTATGCTGTAAATAGGAGCTTATACTGGTTAAAAAATAATGGCGGCGTTAATGAGATTGAGCACAAAAATCACCTTAAGGCCCAAAAGCTTTACGATGAAATAGAGCGCAATACGTTATTTAAATCTCCAGTTAATCATGAAGATCGTTCAATCATGAATATTCCTTTTATTTACAGTCAAAAGCTAAATGAAGATGATTTTCTTTCTTTCTGTGATAAGAGAGGCCTGACAACATTAAAAGGACATCGATCTGTGGGGGGATTTAGAGCATCTATATACAATGCTATGCCAGAATCTGGCGTTGATGCCCTTATTAAAGCAATGCAGGACTTTGAGAAGGAACATTAATCATCCCATAGTCCTTTTTTACTAAGTTTTTTTATTTTTGGGGCAATAACAAAAGCACAATAAGGAGCATTTGGATTATTCTCATAATAATCCTGATGATAACCTTCAGCTATATAAAAATTATCTAATTCTTTTAATTCAGTGGTTATTGGTTCATCAAAGATTTCTTCTGCTTTTTTAATCGCTTTTTCAGCAGAGAGCTTTTGCTTATCACTGATATAGTAAATAGCAGAACGATATTGTGTTCCAATATCATTTCCTTGGCGATTAAGTGTTGTAGGGTCGTGGGCTTGCCAAAAAATATCTAATATTTCATCATAAGATACTTCGCTAGGATCAAAAATAATTTTACAGACTTCAGTATGTCCTGTTTTTCCAGAAGTCACTTCTTTATATGTAGGATTCTTTTTGTGTCCACCTGCATAGCCAGATATAACCTCGCTAATCCCTTTGACCCTTTCAAAAACCGCTTCAACACACCAAAAACATCCCCCACCAAGTACTGCATTTTCTAGATTATCTTTTGTCATGTTTTGACCTCTTTTATTTTGCCCAATTCCAATTCCAACAAATAGAAGAATCAAAAAAAGATGAGCAGCTTTTCTATACATTTTAGCTATTATAATTCTTTTAAGTCTTTATGAAGCGTTGTAAGCATTTCTTTGGCATCTCCAAATACCATCACGGTATTTTCAAATCCGAAGAGCTCATTTTGGATACCTGCAAATCCAGGATTCATCGTACGTTTATTTACAATAACTGTACGAGATTTATCAACGTCTAAAATAGGCATGCCAAAGATAGGGCTAGAAGCGTCATGCCTTGCTGCAGGGTTGACAACATCATTAGCACCTAAAACAATAGCAACATCGCAATCCTCAAATTCGGGATTTATTTCATCTAGGTCCTTAAGTAATTCGTATGGAATATTGGCTTCGGCTAATAGGACATTCATATGGCCTGGCATTCTGCCAGCGACAGGGTGTATAGCGTACAATACCTTTTTTCCCATTGATTCAAGTTGTTCGGCAACCTCTCTAACGGCATGTTGAGCCTGCGCTACGGCCAATCCATATCCAGGCACAACTATTACTTTATCTGCAGCTTCTAAAATCATCGCTGCTTCATCAGTAGTCGAAGATTTTATACTAATTTGTTTTGCTTCACCAGTTGCTTCATCTTGATTTAAGCCTACTGCGCCAAAAATAACATTTGCTAATGATCTATTCATCCCCTTGCACATAATGCTGGTAAGGATTAAACCAGATGCCCCAACTAAAGCGCCCGCAATAATTAGTCCATTGTTCATTAAGACAAATCCGGTTGCTGATGCTGCTATACCTGAATATGAGTTCAGCAGTGAAATCACAACTGGCATATCAGCGCCACCTATTGGAATTGTTAATGTAATTCCAATAAGAGCAGACAAGGCGATAACCAGATAAAAAGCGTTTAAACCCTGTTCGCTACCTAGGGTAACGTATACGCCTAAGCCAATCAGTAGGATTATAATTATACCATTTATTATTTGCTGTCCTTTAAAAACAATAGGTTGGCCACTAACAAATCCTTGAAGCTTACCAAAGGCAATGAAACTGCCAGTAAATGTAAGCGTGCCAATAAATACTGATAAAATTATTGTAGTATTAAGAAATACAGATTGCTCTAATGTTCCATATTTTGAAAAAAATTCAGCACTAGCTACGAGCGCAGATGCTCCACCACCAAATCCATTAAAGATTGCAACCATTTGAGGCATTTGTGTCATTTCTACTCTTAACGCAAATGTAGCACCTATCAGTGAACCAATAACCATACCAATTGCGATTAGTTTGTAATCTAGCCCTCCAAAAGAGGATACGGTAGCAACAATAGCAATCAACATTCCAATAGAAGCGATCGAATTTCCCGCCCTTGCAGTTTTAGGAGAACTGAGTCTTTTAATTCCTAGAATGAATAATATAGCCGCAGCTACGTAAGATAAATTTGTATAATCCATATCCTATTTCCGCTTGAACATTTTTAACATTCTATCAGTAACCATAAATCCACCAACACAATTCACCGTTGCAAACACAACTGCAATAAAACCAAGCCAAGTTCCAATTTCCCCATCAATCCGCGTTGAAATAATTGCTCCAACAATTGCTATTCCAGAGATAGCATTTGACCCAGACATCAGCGGTGTATGTAATGTAGGCGGCACTTTTGTGATGATTTCAAATCCCACAAAGATTGCCAGAATAAAAACTGTGATAATATTAATATCCATAATTCTCCTTACGAATTGTCCACAGCTTCTTGTGTGGGCTCATGAGTTATTTTTCCTTCATGCGTGAAAATTGATCCTGAAATAATTTCGTCATCTAGATCTATATTTAAATTTCCTTCTTTAGTCATGTGAGCTATAAAAGTTGAAATATTTTTAGCATATAATTGAGAAGAGTGCACTTGCATAGTAGATGGTAGATTTAAGGTTCCATCTATAATTACACCATCAATATTTACTATTTCTCCAGAAGAAGTGAGTTCACAATTTCCACCATTTTCAGCAGCAAGGTCCACAATTACCGATCCTTTTTTCATGGCATCAACCATGTCTTTAGGAATTAGGATAGGAGCTGGTCTTCCTGGTATTAAAGCAGTTGTAACTACTAAATCAGATTTAGCAATATGCTCTTTCATGAGCACTTGCTGTTTTTGTTTATATTCTTCTGAGGTTTCTTTCGCATAGCCGCCTTCTCCAACGCCATCATCTTGATCGCTTTCAACTTCAACAAATTTTGCCCCTAAAGACTCTACTTGCTCTTTGACCTCAGGTCTGACATCAAACGCTTCAACCTGAGCCCCTAATCTTTTTGCGGTTGCTATAGCTTGCAATCCAGCAACGCCCGCACCTAGTATTAATACTTTTGCAGGTGGTATTGTACCTGCAGCTGTCATTAGCAAGGGCATGTACACGGGAAGATGCATTGCCCCAATTATTACAGCTTTGTATCCAGCTACATTTGCTTGAGAGCTAAGCGCATCCATGCTCTGCGCAAGAGTTGTTCTTGGGATAAGATGCATAGAGAATGCAGAAATTTTCTTTTGGGCTAACTTCTTTACCGTATCTAGATCCCTTGTAGTTTGAATAAGAGATATATAGGATGAGCCATCCGGAATTAAATCAATCTCATTTGAGGTAGCTGGAGCAACCTTGATAATCAAATCTGATTTAGATAATATTGTAGATGCATCAGAAATAATCTTAGCGCCAGCTTTCTCATAATCATTATCTAGATAGTGTGACGCAACTCCCGCTGAGGTTTCGACATGAACCTCAAGACCGCATTTAATTAAATCTTTAACAGTCTGAGGGGTTGCAGCGACTCGATTTTCACCTTCTTGAACTTCTTTTAGTACACCAACGATCATTGTATAGCCTGTAAATAGTTATTAATTGAGCATCAAATTTAATTAATTATTTATATATATATCTTAATTTGATTAAAGATTTTTCCAATCATTTAAGAGTCATAATATTGAATATGAATTCACCTAAGTTATTTTTGTTTTTCATTTTTCTTTTTAATGCGTGTGCTCCCCATACCAAAGTGGTAGAGCGCTACCCCAATGAACAGAAGAAAGCTACTGAAGTTTTCAACCACAAGCGCCTTGGATCTGCACTTAAGAAGCGATTAACATACCATTCAAATGGTCGCGTTGAATCAGAAACAAATTTTTCTAATAAGGATAAGCATGGAGCATTCTTTTCTTATCATGAAAATGGACGCTATGCCATCAAAGGAAATTATAAATTTGGTAAAAAAAGTGGTGAGTGGGAGTGGCTTGATCAAAATGGCCAATTAGATTCACTATACAATTATAAAAATGGACTACTAGATGGAAAGCATGAGAATCATGATAAGGGAAATATTCAAATAAGGCAGCAGTATCGAATAGGTAAATTGAATGGACCCTTCACAGAATACTACCCTGATGGTTCAAAAAAATCAACTGGAAAATACCTTAATGATACTCCTGATAGTAAGTGGGAGTGGTATGATGAAAACCAATTAAAAACTAGACTGATTAATTATAATAGTGGAATTAAGAACGGCAATTTTAAAGTTTGGTCCGATGGAGCTTTAAATCTCTCAGGGGTTTATTGGTCTGACAAACGCCATGGAACCTGGAAGTGGCATAGATCTGATAAGCAACTAGACTCTTTAGTAAATTATGCAAATGGTGAGTTAAATGGTCAATATAAAATTTGGCATGATAATAATAACATAAAAATAATAGGGAGCTTTAATGCAGGAAAACGTAGCGGTGAATGGAAATGGCTTTCTGAAAGAAAGCAAACCGATTCATTAAAAACTTTTTTATTAGGCGAGCTAAATGGATTAACTGAAATTTATTATAATAATGGTCAAATAAAGCATCAACGTTATTATAAATCCAGTCAATTAGATGGAGAATCAGTTTCATTTTATATTTCAGGCCAACTTGAGAGTAAAATTCAATATAAACTAAATGAGAAAATGGGCCCTTTTGAATTTTGGTCTTCCAATGGTCAAATTGAAGAAAAAGGAACCTATCTTAAGGATCAATACCATGGCCTTATTAGGAGAAATTATTCAACAGGGCAATTAGCATCTGCTGCAACATATAGCAGAGGGATTCTTGATGGTATTTCTCAAATATTTACCCCATCCAATACCTTGAAAAAGGAGGTATTTTATTTAATGGGGAACGAAATTGCTAGGTTAGAATATCATGACAATGGAAGATTTAAGCGGGTATTGCTATTTGAAGAAGGCTTAACCCTTTATGAGCGCAAGTGGAATATAGATGGTTTTGAAAATACCGATCCAGTTTATATAACCGGAACTCGTACGGAAGCAGATTATTATATTTCAGGTCAAATAAAATACGAATGTATATATAAGGGTGAAATAAAACATGGAATGGAGTGGTGGTTTGACGAACAGCGCAATCCATTAAAAGTAAATCTATATAACAATGGCAAAAAGCTGATTTCTCATGATCTTTTATATGTTAGCGATGAATAAGAGAATAATATATTGTAATTTATAGAACGATGGAGCGTCATATTATATGGATAATCATTGGCTCAGCTTTGGCTGCACTAGCTGTTGCAATAGGGGCTTTTGGTGCGCACGGCCTTAAATCAAGGGTCTCTGCAGATGATTTAGTAATTTTTGAGACGGGTGTACGTTACCAAATGTACCATTCCTTAGCATTGATATTGCTTGGACTTATAGGAGTCAATTTTCAATCAAATATAGTTCAACTCCCGGCCATTTTATTTCTAGCTGGTATAATTATATTTTCCGGTACACTATACCTGATTCCATTAACTGGGCTACGCTGGTTTGGAGCGATTACTCCAATTGGTGGCACTGCGCTTATTCTTGGGTGGATTGTGCTTATATTTAATCTTATAAGATCTTAAATCATGTCAAATTCTAGAAGAGTACTCGGCGTTTTTGATGCAACCTCAATGGTGACAGGCAATATGATAGGTTCAGGCATATTTCTCCTGGTTGGTTTTGCTGCGGAACCTGTTAGTAGTGAATTTGCACTAATAATGGCATGGTTGGGTGGTGGAATTATGGCGCTTATGGGCGCATTTTGCATAGCCGAACTCTCAACGCGTTTTCCTCAAACAGGTGGCGATTTTATTTATCTTCATAAGGTCTATGGCCCTTTTCCATCCTTTTTGTATGGCTGGATGAGCCTAGTAATCTTTCAAACAGGTGCCACTGCAGTATTGGCATTATTTTCAGCCAAATACACTTTGCAATTTTTACCTCAACTTCAATTTTTATCAATACCAGGACTCGCTTCTTTAATCTTAGCTATTTTGACATTAATTCATTGCTTCAAAGTGCAAGTAGGGTCACGTTTTCAATCGATTTTGACCATTGTAAAAGTTGTTGGAATTTTTACAATGGTTGCTATTCTAATTAATCTAAAACCTGAAGGAGTAGTGACGGTAAATAGTGAAGCGTCTTCTTACAATCCCTATATTGGGTTTTCACGCGCATTAACCCCTATATTTTTTGCTTATACCGGTTGGAATTGCGCTGGATATATCGCGGGTGAAATTTCTAATCCTAGAAAAACACTACCCGTTGCGTTAATTGGCGGTACGTTGGTAACAATGATAATTTATGCCATAGTAAATTACTCATTCATTCAATCTATTGGCCTTGAAAGCATGAAAGGTCAAGACATGGTTCCATTATTGGCTTTAAATGCTGTTGGGGCAGGTCATTGGTCAAACTTTTTATCTCTTTTGATATTAATTAGCGTTATGAGTTCGCTATCAATTCACGTTCAAACCGCTGCTGCTAGAGTCATTCAAGCTATGGGACAGCAGGGAATTTTTTTTAAATTTACGGGTAAAACTCATTCGAGATATTATACCCCTGTAAATGCTTTAACCGTTCAGGCAATATGGACAATCGGGCTTATGTTTTTGTTAGATATTGAAAATTTAGTCGACTCAACAACGGTAGTTATGATTATGTTTTCAGCGCTTTCAATATCGACCCTATTTAAAGTTGAAAGATCTAAATCAGATTCAAATATTTATAACATCCCTTTATATCCCTACATTCCTATAGCATACATCATTAGTGCTTTTTTTATATGTTGGGGTGTCATCCAATTTCACTTAGGGCAAAATAGCTACCTACCATTTTGGGGATTATTCTTTCTATTGGCTGGCAGTATAATTTATTTTACATGGAAGAAGTTATTTAATGAATAATATATCAAAAAATAACTCCAAGAAAAATGGACATAATTTGCTTAATTGGGCTGAAGAGAGAATGCCAATTTTGCAAAAAATATCAACACGTTTTGAAAGCGAAAAACCTTTGCGGGGTATCAAGATTGCCGTTGCTTTGCATCTTGAAAAGAAAACCGGAATCTTATTGCGCACATTACGCAAAGGGGGCGCGGAAATTTCAGCATCATCATGCAATCCATTAACAACAGATGACAGTGTTGCAGCGGCCCTTTCAGATGAAATGCGTATTCATGCATGGGCTGGGCAAACCGATGCAGAATATTATGAATGTTTAAACAATGTTCTTTCGAAAAAGCCAAACATTTTGATTGATGATGGATGCGATCTGATTTTTTTAGCACATTCAAAATATCCTGAGATTTTGGAAAATATTTATGGTGCCTGCGAAGAAACAACGACAGGAATTGTTAGATTGCAAGCAATGCATAGAGATGGCGAGCTTAAGCTTCCAGTAATGGCGGTGAATAACGCTTTTTCAAAATACCTTTTTGATAATAGATACGGAACAGGGCAAAGCGTTATTGAAGGAATTTTATCGGCAACAAATACTCTTATTGCTGGAAAAAATATTGTAATTGCGGGTTATGGATGGTGTGGTAGGGGATTAGCAGATCGCTTGAAAGGCCTTGGCGCAAAAATCTTTGTTGTTGAGACCGCATCAAATAATACCAATGGATCTTCAGGATATCATCGTGGCCTAGAAGCGCTGTACGATGGCTGTTGGGTAGGTTCTATGAATGAGGCTGCTCCTTTAGGTGATATTTTTATTACCGCTACAGGAAACAAGCACGCAATAAATAAAGACCATCTTACCAAAATGAAAGATGGCGCAATTCTGGCAAACGCAGGTCACTTTAATCATGAAATCGATTTAAATGGGCTTCAGTCTATTTCAAGCTCTTCCAAGGAAATTTTGACCAATGTTGAAAAGTTTTTACTCGAGAATGGAAAACATTTAATTCTACTTTCAAAAGGAAGATTGGTAAATTTATCTCAACCTACCGGTCAAGGACATCCAATTGAAATTATGGATGCCAGTTTTGGTATTCAAGCTCTGTGCGTTGAATACTTAGTAAAGAATTATAAAGATTTGGATTCATCTATTCACAATGTGCCAATGTTAATTGATAATGAAGTGGCAAAAATTGCTTTAGATTCTCATGGAATTCAATTAGATGAATTAAGTAAGGATCAACAAAAATATTTAGAAAGTTGGCAGGAGGGAACTTAATGAAATTAAAGATTAAACCGTTTAATGATAAAGTTAAGCAAATGTATGAAAATCATGGCCATTTCCATCATGGAGATGCAGGGTTAGATGTATTTATTACTACTGAGCAAACTATTGCTGCGGGATCTACGGATATGATTCATTTGCAGATTGCTTGCGAACCCGATAATGAGCAACCCTACCTATTAATGCCCAGGTCAAGCATAGGAAAGACCCCCTTACGGCTTTGTAATTCAATTGGACTTATTGATGGCGGCTATAGAGGCGAAATTATGGCTGTGGTAGATAACGTGAAAAACGAAGATTATACCGTAGAGCCAAATCAACGATTATTTCAGATAGTTGCCATGAATGGATCTCCAATTTATTTTGATATTGCTGATGAACTATCTGAAACGTCTAGAGGAGAAGGTGGCTTTGGCAGCACCGGCAAATAAGTCATAATTGCTCTCATTATTATATTCTTTTTAGCACTCTTTCTTTAAGACTGCTAAAAACCATTGAAAAAAGACTAAATTCTTAACTAATTTCAGCGCTGAAAATTTTAATATTAATTAATTACAAAACAGGAGAATTAACATGGCACTAAAAGTAAAGCCTTTAGCTGATCGCGTAGTTGTAGAACCTGCTCCAGCTGAGGAAGTGTCCTCTGGGGGAATTATTCTTCCAGATACCGCACAGGAGAAACCACAACAAGGAACTGTAGCTGCTACTGGACCTGGAAAGGTTTCAGAATCTGGAAGTAAGGTTGCAATGGAAGTAAAGAAAGGAGATAAGGTGCTTTATGGAAAGTATAGCGGCACTGAGTTTTCTTTTGAAGGTAAAGATTATTTAATTATGCGCGAGAGTGATATTCTCGCTGTATTATAAGGAGTAAATTATAATGGCTAAAGAAATTTCATATGACCTAGAAGCGCGCAATGCGTTAAAGGCCGGGGTAGACAAACTAGCTGATGCAGTAAAGGTTACCCTAGGACCTAAAGGTAGAAATGTTGTTATTGAAAAGAAATTTGGTGCACCAACTATAACAAAGGATGGTGTAACTGTTGCAAAAGAAGTAGAATTAGAAGATAAACTTGAAGATGTAGGTGCGCAAATGGTTAAAGAAGTTGCATCAAAAACATCTGATGTAGCTGGTGATGGTACTACGACAGCTACAGTACTAGCTCAAGCTCTTGTATCAGAAGGACTAAAAAATGTGACTGCGGGCGCAAATCCAATGTCAATAAAGCGCGGCATAGACGCTGCAGCTATAGCGGTTGTTGATGCTCTTCAAGGGCAGAGTAAAGATCTTCCAGATTCAAAGCAAATTGCAAATGTTGGTAAAATCTCAGCTAATAATGATAAAGAGATTGGTGAAAAGATTGCTGAGGCGATGGAAAAGGTAGGAAAAGATGGTGTAATTACTGTTGAAGAGTCTAAAACAGCTGACACTTTCCTGGAAACTGTAGAAGGTATGCAGTTTGACAGAGGATATCTATCGCCTTACTTTGTAACGAATTCAGATAATATGGAAGCTGAGATGGATGATGCTTATCTTTTGATTTATGATAAAAAAATATCAAACATGAAAGACTTGCTTCCATTATTAGAGAAAGTTGTGCAAACCGGTAAGCCTGTTACCATTATTGCTGAAGATATAGAAGGGGAAGCCTTAGCAACATTAGTTGTGAATAAGCTTCGTGGAACTTTTAAAGTCTTGGCAGTAAAAGCACCTGGCTTTGGCGATCGACGCAAAGCAATGCTTGAAGATATAGCTGTGCTTACAGGTGGAACGGTTATTTCTGAAGATGCAGGGTATAAGCTTGAAAGTGCAACATTAGATTATTTAGGCACATGCAAAAGAGTAGTGTCTGATAAAGACAATACTACGATTGTAGGTGGTAATGGTGAATCTAATGCAATTAAAGCACGCATTAATGAGATTAAAGTTCAAATTGAAAAAACGAGCTCTGATTACGATCGTGAAAAATTGCAAGAACGATTGGCGAAACTTTCTGGTGGGGTAGCTGTTATTAATGTTGGTGCCGCGACAGAAGTTGAAATGAAAGAAAAGAAAGCGCGCGTTGAAGATGCATTGCATGCGACTAGAGCGGCTGTTGAGGAAGGTATTATTCCTGGCGGCGGAGTTGCGCTTCTTAGAACTGGACCAGCCTTAGATAAGGTAAAAGTAGATGACGAGGAAGCTGTTGGTGTAGATATCATGCGTAGAGCATTGGATGCCCCATTACGCCAGATTTGTTCAAATGCAGGAGTTGAGCCATCAATAATTGCACAAGCTGTTCGTGAGGGTAAAGATGATTTTGGTTATGATGCTCGCACTGGTGAATATGTTAACATGTTCAAAGCCGGTATTATTGATCCAACCAAAGTAGCTAGAGTTGCTGTACAAAATGCTACCTCAATCGCAGGTATGATTTTGACAACTGAAGCTGCTGTAACAGAAGTTCCTGAAAAGGAAGCACCTCCTATGCCTCCTATGGATCCTGGTATGGGCGGTATGGGCGGCATGATGTAAATTGAGCATATTGCTCTTTAAAAAACCCTCTCTAGTTATAGAGAGGGTTTTTTTTTATATGCACCTTGATTAGCGAAGACTCAATCTCTTAAATTCATTTATCTTATGGGTGTTATTAGACTAAAAAACATGCAGTTTTTTGCGTATCATGGTGTATACGATTTTGAAAAAGAATTAGGAGCACCTTTTGAAGTAGATGTTGAAATTAACGCTTCATTCTCTCAAGCCATAAAATCGGATGATATTCAAGAAGCAATTAATTACGATTCCATTTTTAAACTTGTTGATTCTATTATATCAAAGAAAAAATATAACTTAATTGAAACGCTAGCGAACACAATTGCCAATAGTATTTTATCTAAATATCAAATTGATAGTGTCGTAATTCGAGTAAGAAAGCCAAAAGCTCAAATTAGTGGAACACTTGATACGGTTGAAGTTGAAATAGAAAAAAGAAAACAATGATGAACCAATTAGTTTATTTAGGGTTAGGTGCAAATATAGGTGATCGTGAATCTAATTTATTTACCGCAATAGCTGCGCTAGATGTACGTGATGATATTTCAGTGAATCGAACTGCATCAATATATGAAACAGATCCTAAATACAATTTAGATCAACCAAAATTTCTGAATTGTGTTGTTGAAATTGACACCACTCTTCAGCCGGAAGTTATGCTTCAGGTTTGCCAGGGAATCGAAATGATGCTTGGACGTCCTTCCAGTCGAAAAAAAAATGAACCTAGAGTAATAGATATAGATATTCTTGCCTATGAAACTATATCAGTTGAATTAGGTGAATTAATAATTCCACATCCAGATCTTTTTGCTCGTAAGTTTGTTTTGGTTCCATGGGCTGAAATTGCACCTAACTTTGTAGTTCAGGATTATGGAAAGACTGTTTCTGATCTTTTATCATTATGTCCCGATGCATCAAATGTTCAGAAGTATAAATTGGAAAAAACAGCATGAAAAATCTGTATTATATAGCGATTGAAGGCACCATTGGTGTTGGCAAAACGAGCCTGGCAAACCTTCTTTCTGAAAAACTTAAGGGCGCAAAATTAATTCTTGAGGCATTTGAAGATAATCCTTTTTTATCTGATTTCTACGATGATCCAGAAAGCAATGCTTTTCAGACCCAGCTTTGGTTTTTGCTTCAACGCTATCAACAGCAACAAGATCTTAGACAGGTGGACATGTTCCAAAAATTGGTCGTTACTGACTATATGTTTGTTAAAGATCGGCTATTTGCATCTTTAAATTTAAATGAGAAAGAAATGTCTCTATATGATAGCGTTGCAAAAATGATGGAAAAAAATGTTATTCGGCCTGACCTTGTTATTTTTTTACAAGCAGATACCGATACGCTAATGGATAATATTGCTAGAAGAGGTCGCGAATTTGAAAAAAATATGTCCGAAGATTATATTGATGCACTCAATCAAGTCTATAATGAATACTTTTTCAGATATCAGGATACTCCTTTAATAATCATTAATACAAATAACATTGACTTTGTACAGAACCCCGGGGATCTTGAAGAAATGATTACCTATATTCGTCAACCTGTATCTGGAACAAAATTCTTCAATCCCTCTTCAGGACTTCAAAATGCTTAAGGTAATTCTATACGGCATAGTTTTTTATTTTATTTTTTCATTTATGAAAAAAATAATATTTGGTAGTAATTCAAGAATGGAAGTAAAAAAGAACCAAAGTTATAAGAACCTTGATATTAAAGATGCTGATTTTGAGGATATTAACAATGATTAATTATAGTAAAATTATTCGATTTCTTCAGAAATATAACGATGTTTCATTACTTATATTGCGCCTGCTTCCTTCATATTATATGTTTATTAATCACGGATGGAATAAAATAATAAATCCTTCAAAATGGGAAAAATATGGAACCTTTTTTACTAAACATTTTGGAGGGTTTATAGATTTCACAAATATTCCTTTTGGTTTTATGGCTTCATTTTCTGAATCAGTATGTGCAATCATGGTTTTGATAGGTATTTTTACTCAACCAGCTGCAGCTTTAATTTCCTTTACAATGCTTATTGCTGCTTTACACCATATCACCGGTACGGGGAATCCTGAAAGCGCATGGCTTTATTTTTCTATATTTACAGCTATTTCTATATTAGGCCCTGGCAGATATAGCATAGATCATTTTTTATTCATAAAAAATAATTTGATAAGGTAGTTATGAAAAAAATAATATATATTTTTTTATTGATACAGTTGAGCTCTGCTACTCAAGCACAATATAAAAAAGGATTTGGCTTTACAACGGGGGCTTGGGGTTCCGGATTTCACTTTATGGGTGATTGGGAGTTAAATGAAACCTTATTTTCTGGATTTGAATTAAGATTTATTGATGTGAAAAATGATGGTGAGATGCCAGCGATTAATTATTATACAGGCCAGACAATGAATATTGGCGATGATGCGCTTATAATGTTTCCAGCATTTGCTAAAATGAGATATTTACCATTTGAAGGAAAGATCGCCAATAATTTTTCCCCATTTATTGAATTTAAAATTGGGCTTAATTATGCGATTGATGGAAATGGTAATGCAAGAACATTCCGAGGAAGATGGAGTAATTCTATAGGCTATGCATCATATGGTGGTCAATTTGTAGTTGGGGTGATTTTTCCTCAAGTAAATGGCACAACAATTATTACATCAATTGGCTTTGAAACCTTGCCGATGAATCAAAGAATAGA